>JAMWCK010000112.1 GCA_023819625.1 Candidatus Omnitrophota bacterium
CTAAAAATGCTTACTCCGGCCTCTTTTAATTTTTTAATCACTGTGGCATCATAGGGTGGCTTAAAACCCATTAAAATTTTCGAACAACATTCGGTATTTATGCCCTCGGTACAGATATTGTCCTTGATAGTGATGGGTAATCCCTTTAATGGAGCCATTGCTGTATTACCTGGTCCACTGGTTACCTTATCAATTTCCTTTAAGCGAACATAGGCCCTAATTTTAGAATCTAGTTCTTCAATTCTTTTTTTAAGCGCAATTAAAATCTCCTCCGCGGTGATTTCTTTATCCTCTAATTTTTTTATTAACTCGTGTGCAGTTAATTGGTTTAACTTTGAATTTTGCATTTTATTTTTTTACTCAATTACCCTGGGAACACTAAAGAAATCTCCGTGTCTTTGCGGCGCATTTTCCAATACCTTATCCCGAGGTAAAGATGTCCTGGCAGAATCCTCTCTTAAGACATTACTAATCGGCAATATATGGCTGGTTGGTTCGATCTCGGAAATATCTACCTTCTTTAATTTATCAATAAAATCTACAATATCCTGAAGTTGCCGCGAAAGTTTTTCTAATTCTTTGGGTTCTAATTTAATGCGGCTCAAATGCGCCAAATACTTAACTATTTCCTTATCTATTGCCATATTAGCCCCTCTTCCGTTCATCACGCAATAATGCGTTAGGGAATACCCCTTGCTTTTGGCTACTTGAATGTCCCTATATCACTTCGCCTATTTTAAATAGTTGACTCTTTTTTAGAATTATTTTTTATATTAACATTCTTTATCCTAAAAGTCAAAGCCTTTTGACAGAATTGAACCTGTTTCCAATCCAATCGGGAAAATGTTTCCATGTTAAGATGGAAAAGACAAAATAAATAGAAATATCCTTAATTCTTTTTTGCTACTTTTTGATAAATTAAATTTATCCCTTTAAGTGTAAGGTCTGTATCTATTTTATTAAAGCTATGGCAATATCTTTTGATCAATTCAATATTTCCACCCGTGCCGATAACCTTTGTGTCCTTGCCAATTTTTTCCTTTATTCTTTTTATCAAATCATCAGTTAAGGCAGAAAATCCATAAACTATGCCGCTTAGCATACTGTTTCGTGTATCTCGACCAATAAATTCTTTAGGATAGGATAATTTTATTTTGGGCAGGAGTGCGGTGCGCGCAAAAAGGGCATCTAAAGAAATCTTGAGGCCAGGCAAAATCATTCCGCCTAAGTATTCTTTCTTTCTAGAGACTACATCAAAGGTAACTGCTGTGCCATAGTCTACTACCACCAGGGGTGCACCGTACAACTCTACTGCCGCATAGGCATTCACCAGACGGTCCTGACCAACCTGTTTAGGTTTACGATAGAGGTTCTTAATGGGAACCACTAGATTAGTACCTATATTATAGTAGGATGTCTTGCCGAGTAATCGCCTTAAATCGCATTTTAATCTTGCCTGTACCTTAGGTACTACGCTACAGATAATCGCTGCATCAATTTTGCCCTTATCCAAAGAGGCCATTAATTTCTGTATGGTATAACGCAAAGTTGGGATATTAAATTTTCTTACTATCCTTGCACCCTCAAAGACCCCAAAACTGATGTTGGTATTACCAATATCTACGGCAAGTAATCTCATTTTGGTTCTTGTAACTTTTTGAGTTCCTTTATCTTATCCCTTAACTTAGCAGCCTTTTCAAACTGGAGATTTCGTGCACACATTTCCATTTCATATTCTAACTCGGAAATCAATTTACGCAATTCGTATTCATCCTTCTTTTCGCCGGTTAAATTCTGGACAAACTCCTCTGCCTGCGCTAAATCCTCAATGCCCTGCCTGATTGCCTTTTGAATTGAATGAGGGGTAACTTTATTCTTGCGATTAAATTCTAGCTGGATTTTACGTCGGCGGTTACTTTCAACAATTGCCCTCATCATCGACTCGGTAAGGGTATCCGCATACATAATCACTGTACCATTAATATTACGCGCTGCCCGTCCTGCCACCTGAATTAAAGAAGTTTCGGAACGTAAAAATCCCTCTTTGTCTGCGTCCAAAATTACTACTAATGATACTTCAGGTAAATCCAATCCTTCGCGCAAAAGATTAACCCCTACCAGACAATCAAATTCCTGTCGCCTTAAAGCACGCAAGATTTTTGTGCGCTCAATAGTCTCTATCTCGGAGTGAAGATACTTTACCCTTAAGCCCTTTTCCTGTAAATAAGTGGTTAAATCCTCGCTCATTCTTTTGGTTAAAGTAGTAATTAAAACACGCTCCTTTCTTTTAGTGCGCAGGGTTATCTCAGTGATTAAATCTTCAATTTGGCCTGCGGTAGGCTTGACAATAATCTCGGGGTCTAATAATCCGGTAGGACGAATAATCTGCTCGATCACTCTGCCCTTACTTTTCTTTATCTCGTATTCATCGGGCGTCGCGGAAACAAAAATTACCTGTTTGACTAATTCTTCAAATTCTTCATACTTTAGGGGTCGATTATCTAAACAAGAGGGAAGGCGAAAACCGTATTCGACTAAAATTTCTTTTCTCCGGCGATCGCCTTCGTACATTCCCCTTAATTGTGGTAGACTAACATGTGACTCATCAATAATCGTTAAAAAGTTTTGCGGGAAATAGTCTATCAGGCAGTATGGTCTTGAGCCAGGTGGCCTACCGCAAAGGTGACGAGAATAATTTTCAATTCCATGACAATATCCCATTTCTTTTAACATTTCCATATCGTAGCGCGTACGGGATTCTAAACGTTGAGCCTCCAAGAACTTATTTTTGCTTTTGAAAAACTTTATTCTATCCTCTAATTCCCATTCAATGGATTTAAGCGCAGCATCAATCCGGTCGCTCGAAACAAGAAAATGCTTTGCTGGATATACGGCTACCTTATCTAAAACACTTAAAACCTCTCCTGTTACAGGGTCTATTTCGGAAATTTTTTCTATTCGGTCTTCTTCAAACTCTATGCGTAACGCCTTTTCTGCGTAAGAGGCAAAAATCTCCAAGACATCCCCCCTTACTCTTAATCTACCACGCACAAATTCATAGTCATTCCTTTCATATTGTATTTCAATTAAACGTGAGATTAATGTATCGCGATCAATAAATTGTCCCTTCTCGATAAATACCAATAAATCGCGATAATCCTGCGGGGAACCTAGGTTATAGATACAGGAAACCGAAGCAACGATAATCACATCCTGCCGGGAAAGAAGGCTACTGGTAGCGGACAAGCGTAGCCGGTCCAAGCGGTCATTAATCGAGGCATCCTTTTCTATATAGGTATCGGTATAGGGAATATAGGCCTCAGGCTGATAATAATCGTAATAACTTACAAAATATTCTACCGCATTCTCGGGAAAAAATTCCTTAAATTCTGAATAGAGTTGTGCGGCGAGAGTCTTATTATGCGAGATTACCAGTGTGGGAAGATTTACCTTGGCAATCACATTGGCTAAGGTAAAGGTTTTACCTGAACCAGTCACCCCCAATAGTGTCTGAAAACGATTACCTGATAAAATAGATTCG
>JAMWCK010000113.1 GCA_023819625.1 Candidatus Omnitrophota bacterium
ATGCCCTCATAGTTTGTTAACTTGCGTATCAAAAGCGCATCCTATCTTTTATAATTTTAATGCGTTTCGGGACAATTTGCAATATAATTATGAGAATTGGGTTACAACATCACTTACATGTTTTTTTTCTTGACAGAATGAGTTAAGTGTGTTAAAAATTATTTTCAAGAAGAAAGGGGGTGTAGAGTGAAAAATTTGGCAAAGGTTTTGTTAGTAGTAGGCGCAGTGGGTTTAGGAGCGGGGATATTATCCAGACTGATAAACACTCCTGTAATTGGCTCTAAGCCCGTTGCAATATTTAGTTTTGCTGATACCTGCCTCTTATTAGCAATTGGACTACTTCTGTTAGAAGAGAAAAAGTAATTTTTTACCTGCATAGATTTTTATCTCTAATAAACGACGGGAAGAAAGGCGGTATTTTAATTTCTTCCCCCGAGAGTGCAATTCTTTTATTCTCTCAGGTTGGAATTATAGACAAACACCCCTCCGATAATTACCCATGAAAAGAGAAAATTTAAGATGGACAATCTTTATTTCTGTTCTTGCATTTTTTCAATTTTTTTACATCTATATATTTTTCATTGAACCAAACTGGCTTAAGATAGAACATGTAATCATCGTTAATACCAAGCTGTCCAACGCGCTTTCTGGGGTAAAGGTGATTCAACTCTCGGATTTAGAAATCCAGCGTTTAGGGTATCGGGAGGTAGTGTTAATTGAAAAGATAAATAAATTAAAACCGGATTTAATCTTGATTACCGGCGATTTGGTAGGAGACCCAGATACAATACATATACTTTGGAACGTACTTAAACTGCTAGAACCAAAATTCCATACTTATGTAGTCACTGGTGATGCGGATAGTGCCATCTTTGACTTCAGATACGCTAAACAATGGGATAAGGCTAATACCTATGTGTTAGATGGTAAGGCAATTCGACTTAATCTAAGAGGTAAAGATGATACCTATTTTTGGTTAATAGGAACAGGAAATAAGGATTTAAGGGAACTCGTTCAAAATGTATCTAAGGATGAGCCTTCAATACTTTTAAATCATTGGCCAGATATAGTAAAAGCCGCAGCCACAAAGAAGATTGATTTAGTTCTCGCCGGACACACCCATGGAGGTCAAGTGGGAATTCCGTTATTTTGGAGGTTCTTCCCCTATGCCAAGAGGTCCGCTTATGTATCAGGGCTTTATAAAGTAAAAGATACATTGCTTTATGTAAATCGTGGCATTACGGCAGAAAAAAACATTAGGTTTTTATGTTGGCCAGAGATAACGGTATTTGAATTTGTCTCTAAAGGAAAGATGCACTACCGCGTTCTTCCTCAGGACAAATAAAATGGTCATTTTACTTTATCATAATATAGTTGAACAGTTTTCTTCCAAGAGTATTTATTCTATAAGCAAAGAAAATTTCCAGCAACAGATGTATTATCTAAAAAATAATAATTATCAGGTTCTTCCTTTAGGAGAATTGGTCCGTAGGCTAAATTCTTCTTTAGATATTCCAGAAAAATCGGTAATAATCACTTTTGATGATGGGCTTTCCTCTCAATTTGAATTTGCCTATCCCGTTTTAAAAAAACTCGCTTTTCCGGCTAGTTTTTTTGTGATTGCTAAAAAGATAGGTAAAGATGGCTATATGGATTGGCGCGCTTTAAAGACCTTATATCAAAATGGTATGGAGATTGGCTCCCATGGTCTAAGTCATGGACTTTTTGACCTCACATTAAAATCAATTATATTTCATGAGTTAAAAGAATCTAAAGACTTCTTAGAAAAGAATCTGAATATTCCGGTACAATTTTTCTCTCTTCCGCGGGGATGCTTAGATGCAAACCCTATTGTTGACTTATGTCGGAAGGCAGGATATAGGGCATTATGTTTGAGTAAGGTAGGATATATAAATTCTTACTCTAATCCCTTTTCCTTAAACAGATTTCCTATAAGAAGAAAAGACACCCTTGATAACTTTGTCCGTATATTAAGAAATAGTCCTCTTCAATTCTTTTCTTACCGAGCCAAAGAGTTTTTCAAAGATTGCTTAAAGAAATCTTTAGGGCTGGCAAACTACGAGTATCTCAGGAAGGAGATTCTAAAGGATGAGTATATTAATGAGCGCCTTTCTCCAGAAGAATAATCCAGAAGGTTTTTAGGAGAATAAATAAATCTAAAAGTAGGGACATATTTTTAATATAGAAGAGATCGTGGATAAATTTTTCTCTTGATGACTCAATTGAATCTGCATACGGAAAAGTAATCTGTGCCCAACCCGTAATACCCGGCTTTACCGTAAGCCTTTCTAAATAAAAGGGTATTTCCTTTTTTAGGGTTTCCACAAAACACATTCTTTCTGGACGCGGTCCAACGAGGGACATATCATTTTTAATTACATTAATAAGTTGAGGTAATTCATCAAGACGGGTTTTTCTAAGCATCCTTCCCAACGGAGTTATCCGTGAGTCGTTTTCTGTTGCCCAAAGTGGTCCAGATTCTTCTGCATCCTTATACATAGTCCTAAATTTATATAATATAAAAGGCCGCCCATATAAACCTATTCGTTCCTGTTTATAGAGGATAGGACCTTCAGAGGTAAGCTTTATAAGTAAGCCTATAATCAGCATAAAAGGTAGGGTAAAAATTAAAATAACTATAGAAAGAATAAGGTCAAAAACCCTTTTAAAACCTCTGTACCAATAGAATTCTTCTTCCAAAGGCCGCAGGAAGACGGGATTTAAATCATCTATCGGCGTAGCAATGATATGGCCAATGATAGCCTCGTAGTCCTCGGGAACAACCTTACAACTGATTCCTTTATAGTTGAGATTTATTAGGGTTTTAATCAGTTTTTTTCTGGTAATATTTTTTGTGGCGATGATAACTTCATCTACCTTTTCTTTATCTGTAAGCTTATCCAGATCATCCAGTGTGCCTAATATTTTGACTAAAGGGTCTAAGTCTTGAGGTATTTCATCACCGGGATTTATAAAACCTAAAAGTTCATATTGTATAGAACCTCTTTTTATCATATGCAGACCTAATCTTTGTGCATACTTATCTATCCCAATTATAATTATCCTTGAGGAAGTAATATCTTTACCTAAGATTACACTGATTATCGCCCTTAGTATTATACGCCATAAAATACATAAACTGGCAGTCAATATCAATGATAGGATAATTACCAAACGAGGATATGCCAGTGCCCGGAAATAAAAAGCTACGAAAACGATTATTAAGGTAGACAGGAAAGATGCCTTAAGCACAGCTGTTGTAATTTCAAAATTTGACTTAAAGCGTAAATTATAATAAAGGCCAAAAGCATAAAAAGTAATTAAACGAATTACAACTATGGGTATGGATATTTTAAGGTAGGCATAAAAATTACTCAGAGGAGGATGGATGATCTCGGTTTGAAATCTAAGGGTAAACGCAGAAAGGTCGCTTAAGACGATAAATATTAAATCACCAAAAATAGTAAGGTATACGAGTAATTTTTCTAAAGCGAAATTCTTTTTATTTGATGGGAA
>JAMWCK010000114.1 GCA_023819625.1 Candidatus Omnitrophota bacterium
GTAAAGAGAGCAAAAGCAAAAGGAGTTGTCATAGGATTATCAGGGGGAATAGATTCTTCTGTGACAGCAATTTTAGCAAAAGAGGCACTGGGAGAAAATTTAATTGCTCTTATCTTACCGTGTAAGAGTTCAAAAGAAGATTTAGAGGATGCAAAACTCATTGCCAAAAAATTTAAATTGAAGACTAAGATAGTTGATTTATCTAAGATTTATGATATACTAGTAAACCAAATTTTACCTAAAGGTAATAGAATCTCCTATGCAAATCTAAAGGCGAGGTTGAGAATGCTCGTTCTTTATTACTTTGCCAATAAGTTAAATTATCTTGTTTGCGGAACAGGTAATAAATCAGAAATTAATGTTGGTTATTTCACCAAATATGGTGATGGTGCAACAGATATTTTGCCTTTAGGAGATCTCTTAAAATTCGAAGTTAGGATATTAGCCAAAGATTTAGGAATACCTAAAAAAGTTGTTAATAAAAAACCATCTGCAGGTCTTTGGCCAGGTCAAACAGATGAAGGTGAGATGGGAATAACCTACAAGGACTTGGACGATATACTCTTAAGGATGGAGAAAAATAAAAGACAGATTTTGTCTGAAGAAAAAGTAGAAAAGGTAAAGGATATGATTAAAATCCGAACATAAAAGAAAAGGACCAAAGATATGCTATATTTAAGAAACCAGATACCAATAATCAGAACAGAAGAATTTAAATTGATTTTGAAAATCTGAAAGTTTATCAAAAGGGCATTAGATTTTATCAATGAAGATACTTTTTATCAGAAATTAAAAAGAGATGCTCGAGAGATTAACCAGCATGATTGGAGGTTGTTAAGATAAATCTGGTTTCTGGTAACTCCGAGCGACTGAAAGGAGTGAGGAAGATGTCATTAAGTAAACCAAATGCATCAGCAGCAACCTTGACTAAAAATAGGGTTGAGCGCTCGCCGGTTTCGGGTTTATGTGTAACTTGTTTAGATGGTTGTATTGGACTTTGTGAGGTGGGAAAATCAGCAATAAGAGGAAGAGAGATGATCTATCCTCAGCCGTTTGGAAAAGTGGTAGCTGGTTGTGATAAGGATTACCCAATTGATTTTTCTCATTTTAACATCCAAGGCACCTGTGTGGGAGCAGTGGGTGTAGAGGCTGATCCGGATAAGGCTACATTTCCAGCAGTGGATATTTCTACGCAGGTGGGCGGTAAATATAAGATTAAACTCGACGTTCCTTTCTATACTGGTGCTTTGGGTTCAACAGATATTGCTAGAATTAACTGGGAAGAAATTGCTGTAGGTGCAGCTATTTGCGGAACTATTGTCGTTGTGGGTGAGAATGTCTGTGGTATGGATCCCAATGCCCAGATAAAGAATGGTAGAGTAGTCAAGTCCCCAGAATTTGAACGCAGGCTCAACAGTTATAAAAGATGGCATACTGGCAAGGGAACGATTGTAGTTCAATATAATGTTGAGGATGGAAGACTGGGGGTTCCTGAGTATGCAAGAGAACTTGGAGTAGAGGCTATCGAGCCCAAATGGGGTCAAGGAGCAAAGGATATCGGAGGAGAGGTAAAATTACCGACCCTAGAAAGGGCATTACAGCTTAAAAAACGAGGCTATATCGTGTATCCTGATCCAGAGGATCCGGTTATCCAGGAGGCATATAAGAAAGGAGCGATTAAAGAATTTGAGCGGCACTCTCGACTGGGTATGGTTGAAGAAGAAGCTTTCTTAAAGGAGGTAGAACGCCTAAGGAAACTCGGGTTTAAATGGGTTACTTTGAAAACCGGTGCATATCGACCAGCAGATTTAGCCAGGGCAGTAAAATGTGCTTCCCTTGCCAAGATAGATCTGCTTACTGTAGATGGTGCAGGTGGAGGAACAGGGATGTCGCCCTGGAGAATGATGAGTGAATGGGGAATTCCCACTGTTGAGATTGAATCTCTGCTTTATCAGATGCTTAGAAAAATAGATAAGAATGGTGCGTATATTCCACCTCTGGGGATAGCTGGGGGCATTGCATTAGAGGATCAGATATTCAAGGCCATAGCCCTCGCAGCACCTTATGTCAAAGCCATATGTATGGGTAGGGCAACATTTGCTGCAGTCATGTCTGCCAAGACTGTGGGCAATCTTATAAAAGAAGGAAAGGTTCCTCCTGAATATCAGAAGTACGGTGATACCATAGAGCAGATTTTTGTTTCAGCTGCCAAGCTAAAAGAAAAGTATGGAAGGGATTTTAAAGATATTCCTGTGGGTGCCATAGGAATGTATACTTACTATGACCGCTTAGCTACCGGTCTAAAACAACTTATGGCCGGAGAAAGAAAATTTGCCTTAAGATATATCAGCCGTGAAGATATCTTTTGTCTTACCAGGCAGGCTTCTGAAATCTCTGGTATCCCCTATGTTATGGATGTAGATAAAGAAGAAGTGGATAAGATTTTGAAATAAACCACTCGCATATAAATTTACATCGCTTGCGCTCCGTAAATTTAGTGCTCATTAAAGTTATGGAGAAGATAGACATCACTGTTGTGGGTGCAGGGATTATAGGTTTAGCGGTTGCCTATGAGTTATCTAAGGATTATAAAGATATCTTTATCATTGAGAAGAATTCTTCATTTGGCCAGGAGACCAGTTCAAGAAACAGCGAAGTGATTCATGCTGGAATATACTATCCTAAGGATTCTCTAAAGACCAAGACCTGCATAGAAGGAAGACATTTGCTTTATGAATTTTGTGAAAAGAATGATATCCCTCATAAAAAAATCGGAAAACTCATTGTGGCCATTGATAAAATGAGTTCAGAGATTTGAAGGATCTCTTTGAGAGAGGTTTAAAAAATGGAGTAGAGGATTTAAGATTACTTTTCAAAGATGAAATAAAAAAACTTGAACCATATGTAGAGGCAGAAAAAGCCATAAATTCACCTTCTACAGGTATATTAGATTCACATAGTTTCATGCAAAATTTAGTCTGGCAATTTAAAGATCAAAATGGTCAAATAGTATATAATACTGAATTAGTTGGTATAGAAAAAAGAATTGATGGTTTTGAAATCACTGTGAAAGATAAAAGAGAAGTCTCTAAATTCTTAACACGTATTCTTATCAATTTTGCCGGCCTTAATTCTGATAAAATAGCCTTTCTGGCTGGTTTAGTAAAAGAAGAATATGAATTAAAATTTTGTAAAGGTGATTATTTTAGAGTTCATAATAATAAAGCAAGATTCATTAATCGATTGATATATCCTGTTCCTAAAGAAGAGAGAATAGGTTTAGGTATTCATGCTACATTGGACTTAACTGGGGGCTTGCGCTTAGGTCCGGATGATGAATATGTGGATAAAATTGATTATAATGTCGTTAGGTCTAAAAAGAAGATATTTTACGAAAGTGTAAAGAAATTTTTACCTTTTATTGAACAAGAAGATCTTGCACCCGATATGTCTGGTATAAGACCAAGTTTACAAGGCCCAGGAGAAGATTTTAGAGATTTTATAATAAAAGATGAGATTGAAAGATGAGTTC
>JAMWCK010000115.1 GCA_023819625.1 Candidatus Omnitrophota bacterium
ACCTGTGTTTTATTTGGTGATGGAGCAGGTGCGGCGGTATTATCCGCGGTAAAATCTGGGGGTATACTTTCTACCTATTTGGGCAGCGATGGTTCGGCATGGGAGTTATTAAATCTTCCTGGGGGTGGATCAAGAAATCCTGCGAGTATAGAAACGATTAAACAGAGATTGCACTATATCAAAATGCAGGGGAATCAATTATTTAAAATAGCAGTGAATAAGATGGTGGAGGCAGCTCAAATTGCCCTGGAAAGAGCAGGGCTTAAGTGCTCAGATGTAGATTTAGTGATTCCCCATCAAGCAAATGTACGGATTTTAATGGCAATGGCAAAGAGGTTAGGTTTACCTGAACACAAGATATACCTTAATATTGAAAAATATGGTAATATGTCTTCTGCTTCCACCGCCACCGCCCTCTATGAGGCAGTAGCAAGCGAGAGAATTAAAAAGGGCGATATTATTCTTTTAGATGCCTTTGGTGCCGGGTTGGTCTGGGGCGCCTGTGTGATCGAGTGGTAAATCGGCACGGCAATATTAGCGAGATTTGTCTTAGATGCCAGATATGCCAGAAAAAGTAGCATTTTTATTTGCTGGTCAAGGAAGTCAATATATAGGTATGGGTAAAGACCTCTATGAGGCCTTCCCTGAGGCAAGAGCGGTTTTTGATCAGGCAGATAGGGTTTTGGGATTTTCTCTTTCCGCTCTTTGTTTTGATGGTCCACTTAGCGAATTGACCTCAACCAAGAATTGTCAGCCGGCAGTATTCACGGTAAGTATCGCCGCCTGGAAGGCTTTTAGGTTACAAGTTCCTAGTTTTACCGCAGGATTGAGTTTAGGTGAATATGCGGCGTTAGTCTGTGCTGAGGCAATAAGCTTTGAAGATGCACTTTATCTAGTCAGATGCCGTGGAGAATTTATGGAAGATGAGGCTATAAAGCACCCCGGAAAGATGCTTTCGGTGATTGGGTTAGATTTAACTAACATAAAGGACATCTGTCGTGAGGCCAATGTTGAGATAGCCAATATCAATTGTCCGGGTCAGGTGGTAGTATCCGGAGGGATAAAAGAGATTAAAGACGCCGAGGATTTAGCCAAAGCATACGGGGCAAAAATGACTGTAGTCTTAGAGGTTAGTGGGGCATTTCACTCTTCTTTTATGAAAGGTGCTGCCGATAGATTAGCTAAAGAATTGGATAAAATAAAGATAAATGTGCCAAAGGTTCCGGTAGTAAGCAATGTTACGGCCCGACCCGTTATCTCGCCTGCGGAAATTAAAGAGAATTTAATCAAACAGGTATCTTCCTCGGTCTTTTGGGAGGATTCTATACGTTTTATGCTTAAACAAGGGGTAAGTTGTTTTTTTGAATTCGGGCCGGGTAGGGTCCTAAAAGGTCTAATGCGCCGGATTGATCCAACAGCACAGCTGACAAGCATAGAAAAGAAAGAAGACATATTGAATTTAGGATCCGCAAACCACGGACCTGACCAGAAGAAGTTAAATAAAAAATTAAATCTCGTTACCTTGCTATAGTCCATGGTTTCTCTTTAACGAAGTGAGGCAGAAATGCGGCTTAAAGATAAGGTTGCGATAGTTACCGGTGGCGGAAGGGGAATAGGCCGGGCAATTGCCTTAATGTTTGCCCGAGAAGGTGCAGATATTGCCATCTGGGATGTCAATTTAGAAGATGCCAAAGAGACTGCCATTCAAATTGAGGTCTTAGGCAGAAATGCCTTGGCTTTATGCGTTGACGTCACCAACTTTGAAAATATCCAGGAAGGATTAAATAAAGTTCTTGACAAATTCAAAAAAGTGGATATATTAGTTAACAATGCCGGCATCACCAGAGATAATCTCCTCTTGCGCATGAGCGAAGAGGAGTGGGATGCAGTATTAAACGTAAATCTTAAAGGTGCATTTAATTGCATAAAGGCAGTATCCCGGCAGATGATTAAGCAGCGGCAGGGAAAGATTATCAATATTGCCTCCATTATTGGTTTAATCGGCAATCCCGGACAGGCTAATTACGCTGCCTCCAAGGCAGGAATTATTGCTCTGACTAAAACTGTGGCCAAAGAGTTAGCTAGCCGTAATATTTATGTAAATGCGGTGGCGCCAGGATTCATCCAAACCGAGATGACCGCTCGACTACCCGAGCAATTAAAGGAGAAAATGCGGCAGACAATATCCTTAAATAAATTTGGGAGTCCTGAGGATGTAGCGGGGGTATGTCTGTTTTTAGCCGGCGAGGAATCAAATTATATTACCGGACAGACAATTGTGGTAGACGGCGGTATGCTGATGCAATAAAAATTTATTTATACAAGGAGGAGAGAGCAATGGCAGTGCAAGATAAGGTGAGGTCCATAATTGCAGAACAACTGGGCGTAAAACCCGAAGAGGTTACTCCGGAGGCATCCTTCATTGATGACCTGGGAGCTGATTCGTTGGATACGGTAGAATTGGTTATGGCCTTAGAAGAAGAATTTGGGATTGAAATACCCGATGAAGATGCAGAGAAGATTACTACGGTAGGTGACGCGATTAAATATATTGAGGAAAAGACGGCAAATAAATAAATTAATTATAGATTTTAATTTTAATCGACCCCGCCTCTATAATTCAGAAGCGGGGTTTTTATATAAATTATCTCTTTACGCGGCGGGGTAATCAGGGAGGAATAAGATGCGAAAAAGGGTAGTGGTTACGGGACTGGGAATTATTTCCCCGGTAGGTAATGATGTTAATGCATTCTGGCAGGCAATAAAGGAGGGCAGGAGTGGAATAGGTCCGCTTATTTCCTTTGATGCGCATCTATTTGATTCGCGTATTGCGGGTGAAGTCAAGGGTTTTGACCCTGAAGCTTACGGTCTTACTGCCAAAGATGCTAAACGAATGGAGAAATTTGTCCAATATGCTATTGCTGCTGCAAAACAGGCAATTGCAGCGGCAGGATTAGATTTAGATAAAGAAAATCAGGAACGCATCGGGGTTTTAATTGGTTCAGGAATAGGGGGCTTACAGGCCATTGAGGAGGAGCATAAAGTTTTGTTGAGTCAGGGGCCAGGAAAAATTTCTCCTTTCCTTATTCCCCGCTTAATTGTTAATGAGGCAAGCGGTCAGGTGGCAATTAATTTTGGCTTAAAAGGTCCAAATACCTGTGTGGCTACTGCTTGTGCCTCCGGCGCACATGCTATTGGCGATGCCTTTCGCATTATTGAACATCAAGATGCCGACGTAATGATTTGCGGTGGTACAGAGAGTTGCATTACACCAATCGGGGTAGGTGGATTTTGTGCCTTAAAGGCATTATCTACGCGAAACAATGCCCCCCAAAAGGCAAGCCGGCCATTTGATTTAGAGCGTGATGGTTTTGTCATGGCGGAGGGTTGCGGAATAGTGA
>JAMWCK010000116.1 GCA_023819625.1 Candidatus Omnitrophota bacterium
TTTTCCTTAAAAGAGCAGAAATGGATGAGTGAAGAGTTGCTCAAACCCACACGTATTTATGTTAAGCCAGTATTAAATTTATTCCGCGATAACGCGCTGAGGCAAAAACGCAATAACGTAATCAAAGGCATCAGCCACATCACGGGTGGCGCCTTTTATGATAAAATTGCGCGTATCCTACCCGATAATCTAAGTGTCAGAATTAATAAAAATAGCTGGGTTGTGCCAAAAATTTTCCGTTTAATCCAAAACAAGGGTAATATCAAAGAAGAAGAGATGTATCATACCTTTAATATGGGTATTGGTATGGTTTTGATTACAGAACGAGAATCGGCAAAATTTATCATCTCCAGATTAGCGGAGTTTAAGTTAAGGTCCTGGGTTATCGGAGAAGTGGTTAAGGGCAGAAAAGAAGTAAAGATAATATGAGAATTTTAGTTATTGGTTCAGGTGGCAGGGAACATGCCTTGGTCTGGAAGATTGCCCAGTCAAAATTAGTAGATAAGATTTTCTCTGCACCTGGCAATGCGGGAATAGCAAAACTTGCGGAGTGCTTAGAGATAAAAGCCGATGATATCCACGCACTTTTAGATTTTGCCCGGCGGGAAAAGATAGATTTGACCGTGGTTGGCCCCGAAGCACCTTTGGCCAGGGGTATAGTTAATGAGTTTAGCAGATATAAATTGCGCATCTTTGGTCCTGCTAAAGAAGCCGCGAGGCTAGAATCAAGTAAGGTCTTCGCCAAAGAACTAATGGCAAAATACAATGTGCCGACGGCGAATTTTGGGGTTTTTGACGAACCAGAAGAGGCAAAAAGGTATATTCAGAAAATCGGTGCACCTTGCGTGGTCAAGGCAGACGGGTTAGCCGCAGGCAAAGGCGTAATTGTATCCAAAACCATTGATGAGGCAAGACAGGCAGTAAAGTCCATAATGGAGGATAGAATTTTTGGTGATTCAGGAAAACAGGTTGTTGTAGAAGAATGTTTAGAAGGCAAAGAGGCATCAATAATTGTACTTACCGATTCAAAAGAGGTTATTTGTCTTCCTTCCAGCCAAGACCACAAGAGAGCCTTTGATGGCGACACCGGTCCAAATACTGGGGGTATGGGCGCCTATTCACCGGCGCCGATAGTTACGCCTAAGTTATTTAAGGAGATTTTAGAGAAAATTATTTATCGTATCCTCGATGGTTTAGTGAGGCAAGGGATAGTCTATAAAGGGGTATTGTATGCAGGAATTATGCTCACCGAAGATGGTCCTAAGGTGTTAGAATTTAATGTCCGATTCGGTGACCCCGAGACCCAGGCAATTCTACCCAGACTTAAAAGCGATCTTTTAGAGGTAATGTTGGCTACTACTGAAGGAAAACTATCGCGCTACAAAAATCTAAATTGGGATGGGCGCGCCTGTGTTTGTGTAGTCTGTGCCTCTCAAGGTTATCCCGGGGAGTACGAAAAAGGTAAAGAAATTTTTGGCTTGGATGAAGTAGAAAAGATGCAGGATGTAGTAGTCTTTCATGCCGCAACCAAAAAACAAGATAAAAGAATCCTAACTAATGGCGGTCGGGTTTTGGGTGTCACTGGCTTAGGCAATACCCTAAAAGAGGCAATAAAGAGAACATATCAGGCAGTAGAGAAGATTCATTTTGCCGGGATGCATTACCGCAAGGATATCGGTTATAAGGCGATAAATAAAGGTTAGTGTATTTAAGTAAATAGAATCTAAAGTGCTTGAAAACGGAGGCGTTATGGAGAAGGCCATCAGTATTATTATGGGCAGTCAATCAGACTTAGGAACCTTAAAAGAGACGATTGAGATATTAAAGGAATTTAAGGTGGATTTTGAAGTTAAGATTTTATCTGCACATCGCACACCCAAAGAATTAGTGCGTTATGTTGAGGAGACGACAAAAAGAGGGGTAAAGGTTTTTATCTGTGCGGCGGGTGGTGCCGCTGCCTTGGCGGGAGTAGTGGCCAGTCATACTCTCATTCCGGTAATCGGTATTCCTATTGAAACCCCCAGCCTAAAAGGCCTGGATTCGCTTTTATCTACGGTTCAGATGCCCGCAGGTATTCCGGTTGCCTCTATGGCGATTGGTAAGAACGGGGCGAAAAATGCGGCCCTCTTTGCCTTAGAAATTTTAGGTATAAGAGATAAAAAAATACAGGAAAGGATTTCTAATTATCGGAAAAATATGTGTATGCGGATAATAAAGACAAAAATTAAATTATGACTACCAAAGTGCTTAAAGTAAATTATCTAAATCCTAACTTAGATTATTTGAAGGAAGCGGCCAGAGTTTTATACGAAGGGGGTTTAGTGATTATTCCTACAGAGACCGTCTACGGTATCGCCGCCAGTGTCTTAAATAAAAACACCCTTGAACGCCTATCCAAAATTAAAGCGCGGCCTAAAGATAAGCCCTTTTCCCTTCATCTTCACCACAAAACAAGGGTCGAAGAATTTGCCTGCGAAATTCCGCCTGCCGCATACAAATTGATCGAGAAATTCTGGCCAGGACCGTTAACCATTGTCTTAAAATCTAAAGATGGCACGACCGTGGGTTTACGTATGCCTGATGATGAAATTGCCTTAAGGATAATTGAGTGGGCAAAGATTCCGGTAGTTTGTCCTTCGGCAAATGTTTCTGGAATGCCTGCGCCAACAAATTGCGAAGATGCACTTAGAGACCTAAACGGAATGGTAGATTTGGCAATTGATGCCGGCAGGACAAAATTAGGCATTGAGTCTTCAGTGGTAGATTTAAGTGTTGAACCGCCGGTTATCTTAAGGGAAAAAGCGATAAAGAAAGAAGATATTTTAAGAATCATAAGAAAGAAAATCATCCTTTTTGTCTGCACCGGTAATTCCTGCCGTTCAGTAATGGCCAAGGCCTTATTAGAGAAGAAATTAGAAGAGGATGGCCGGGGAGATGAGATAGAAGTCTTATCTGCTGGAATAATAATGCTTGATGGTCTTAGGGCAAGTGATGAGACCAAAGAGCTCTTAGCCAAAGAAGGCATAGATTTAACCACGCACCGTTCCCAACCAGTCACAAAAGAAATGATTAAAAAATCAGATCTGATTTTGGTGATGGAGCGTCTGCAGGAAGAAAGGATTATTGAACTTGCCCCGGAAGCAAAAAATAGGCTGTTTTTATTAAAAGAATTTGCTAAAATAAAAGATAATAATCTTGATATTATAGACCCGATGGGCAAAGGCCGAGAATTTTATGCCCAGACCTTTGCGCTCATTAAAGAGGCAGTTGAAAGAATAGCCAATATTATCTGACTTTATTCAAGGAAGGTAAGATGAAGATAGTTCTTATTGCTTCTGACCACGCCGGCTTTAGATTAAAAGAAAAATTAAAGAATTATTTATTG
>JAMWCK010000117.1 GCA_023819625.1 Candidatus Omnitrophota bacterium
TTTCTTTAATAGTTTCTGTAAACTCTTTGTTACAATCTCCTCATCATCTACCACCAGAATCTTCTTTGCCATCCTCTCTTGCCTCCTGTGTCTTTTAGTTTAACATAACTCTTAAAAATTGAGAAGTATCTCTACCCTTCCCCCTGATACCTTCCGACTGCGTAGGTCGGAGAGGTTAGGAGACTGGCTGGATATTAATAAAGGTGCGCATCCGACCGCCGCTAGTCTTTTTTCTCGTAAAATAGACCTTTCCGCAGCAGAGGGCGTATAGGGTATTTATCCCTTTGACATTTAGGCCTGCTCTGTAGGTGTTAATTCCGCGGGAAAGAATTTCACCCGTCTTAACGAATTGACCACAAGAGACCTTAAGCATCTTGTCTTTTTTTGGTCGCGAAAATCCACCAACCATCGTCTGCTCCTTTTTTGGATCCCCTGCCAACCGCGTAGGTTGGTTATAATTCAGCTGTCAAGTATCGTGTTTTATTTTAAGTATCCTGACAACAAAAATAATTAATATAAGATATAAAAGGCTAAATGTAAAGAGGATTCTGTGGCGTAAAAAATAATCTACTAACATATAGGGTTCATCAAATATAGCCCTTCCTACGCCCGCAAGAATATATTGTACCCAGAATATCCTTATGGGCGAAGCAAGAATTATTACTGCCATAAATTTAGGCAAAGAAATAGAAATAAGTCCCGCGCCTAAGTCAAAAAAGCGATAAGGTATAAGCGGCACTGCCCGCAAAAGGAATAGCCAGGAAAGACTTAAATTTCCTAATTTTTCATCGATATGGCGGTATTTTGCACTTAAGCGTTCTTTTACAAAATCCCTGCCTAACCGACGCGAGATATTAAACAATATAAAGGCATTTATTGTTTCTGCGATTAAGACTAAAGTAGTACTTAGATACGGACCAAAAGATAAGGCGCCGGCGAGCCAAAAGATATCTTTAGAAAACCAGATAAAAAAGGTAATTACTACATACAAACTAATATATAATAAGCTGCTATATAAAAGCGGGCAGTGTCCAAAAAAATTTTGCATCTCCTGCGCATCTATCCTAAAAAACCTGCCCAGATACCATAGCAAGATTAAAACAGCCAGCAGAATAACGAATTTGAAGATATTTTTATTATGCATTTATATGCATTTAGCTAACAAAGAGGTTTCGGGAGGAGAACCTTGCGTCAGTAGTTAGGTTTACGCCTAATCTTTTTAAGCCGACCTCATCTCCGGGTGTGGGAAGATGAGTCATGTGTACTTCGCAACCGTTTAATTCTTTTAGTTTATTCATTGCCAGTTCTGCAGTAGGATTGGTAGTGGCACTTATGGAGAGGGCAATCAAGGTCTCTTCTAAATCAAGGCTCTCGGATTCAGTATTTAAGATACCTTGCTTTATTTTGGCAATCTGATTAATTACTGATGGAGAAAGTAAATGTATCGCATCAGGTATATTGGCTAAAACCTTTAAGGCATTTAATACCAAACTTGAGGCAGCATGCATGAGGGGCGAATTCTTTCCCGTAACAATCCGTCCATCATCTAATTGTATGGCCGCACCACAGAAAATACCTTCATTACCCTTACCTTTTGCCTCGGCTTCTTCGGCGGCCTTGCGGGCTACCTCCACTACTGGCCGGTCAGCGACCTTAACTCCTAATTCTTCCATTAAGAGAACAACTTTATCGACAGTTTCTTTCTTCTCAATTCCTAAGACATACTCGGCATTATAACGAAAATACCTGCGGATTAACTCCTGTTTTGCTGCCTCCTGCACAATTTTATCATCTATAATCCCAAAACCCACACGGTTAACCCCCATATCAGTAGGGGAATTATACATCTCAAGTTCCGCCTCTTTGTCAAGAATCTTGCTTAAGATTAATTTCAAGATAGGAAAACTCTCTACATCGCGGTTGTAGTTTATCGCCGTCTTATTGTATTTATTTAAATGAAAGGGGTCAACCAGGTTGAAATCCTGAATGTCGGCAGTAGCTGCCTCATAAGCCACATTTACCGGATGTTTTAGAGGAAGATTCCAGACAGGAAAGGTCTCAAATTTGGCATAACCGGCATTTATCCCCCGTCTATGTTCATGGTAGAGTTGGGAAAGACAGGTTGCCAGCTTTCCGCTACCCGGACCCGGACCGGTAACGATAACAATAGGCTTTTGGGTCTGTATATATTCATTTTTTCCAAAGCCTTCATCGCTTACAATTAAATCTACATTAGTAGGATATCCTTCAATGGGGTAATGTAGATATACCTTCACTCCCCGACGTTCCAATTTATTCTTAAAAATGATTGCGGTGGGCTGATGGATAAAACGGGTAATTACTACCGCCAGGATATCCAGACCCCATTTTCTTAAATCATCAATAAGCTTTAAAGTCGCCGCATCATAGGTAATCCCAAAATCTCCCCTTAGTCTTCCCTTTTCAATATCTCCGGCATAGATACATAAGACAATATCAATTTTATCTTTGAGTTCCTGCAGTAACCTTAATTTTACGTTGGGGTCATATCCGGGAAGGACGCGTGCCGCATGATAATCAAAACAGATTTTTCCCCCAAATTCCAGATAAAGTTTGCTAAATTTCTTAACTCTATCTAATATTGCCTGGGTCTGCTCTTTTAAGTATTTCTCATTATCAAAACCAATCTTTTTTAGCATATCTTTGCCCAATTATTAGGCATATTATATTATAGGCCCTAAGGATTGTAAAGCAATTTAAGAAGGTTACTCTTCTTTATAACATTCTTTAAGCAGGGTTTTAGTTATTTTGGTGTTTTGGTATTCTTCTTTCTATTTCAAAAAATCAAACCTTAAAAACTTAAATTCTTCTTTACTTAAATAAACTAAAGGCTTGAGGTGGATACCATGTGCCTGTACTCTTCTATTTTTGGCAAAGGCTAAGCAAGCAATCTTTCGCATTTTTGCTTTGAAGCATAGCTTTTAGGTTGTTGAATTGGGTTTAGGTTTATATATTTAATGAGCCCAAAAATCCAATTAATTATCCTTCTTATCTGTCTGGTGCTTAAATCTAATATCTGGGCTGCTTCTATTTGCTTTAGCTTTTTATCTATTAACTTGTGAATTAGCGGACAAATCTATTTTGCCCAATTAGGACATTATCATATTGCGGTTACAGTTTAAAATTTCTCGGGATGTAAAAGCGATAAGCACTGAATTAAGGTAACTGTACCAAACAGGGAGTTAGAGATAGATAGGAAAAGGGTTTTGAGTTGGATTGTTATTTTCGTTATTTTCGCATTATGAAGTTGTTAG
>JAMWCK010000118.1 GCA_023819625.1 Candidatus Omnitrophota bacterium
TTGCGGCAGTGAGAGGTTATCGCTGTATTCTAACCATGCCGGAAACCATGAGTTTAGAAAGGATTCATATCCTTAAAGCCTATGGTGCAGAAGTTGTTCTTACACCGGGCAAAGAAGGAATGGCGGGTGCAGTAAAAAAGGCAGAAGAGTTAGCAAAAAAAATCCCCAATAGTTTTATGCCCCAGCAGTTTAAGAACCTCGCTAATCCCCAGATTCATCGTAAGACCACTGCCAAAGAGATATTAGAGACAACCCAGGCCAGATTAGATGCCTTTGTTGCAGGCGTGGGAACTGGAGGAACAATTACGGGTGTAGGTGAGGTCTTAAAGAGGCGTAATCCGAAGATTAAAATTGTGGCGGTTGAACCAAAGGCAAGTGCAGTTCTTTCGGGAAGCTCCCCTGGACCGCATAAGATTCAGGGTATTGGTGCGGGATTTATTCCTGAGGTCTTAAATATAAAAATCATTGATGAGATAATTGCCGTAGACGATAATGATGCCTTTAGGACCAGCCAGCGATTAGCTAAAGAAGAAGGTTTACTCGTGGGTATTTCCAGTGGGGCAGCGGTCTTTGCCGCTTTGAAAGTAGCGAGAGATTTAGGCAAAGGCAAGGTAGTGTTGACAATCTTACCGGATAGCGGTGAGAGATATCTTTCTATCCCGCAGTATGTTGAGGTAGAGTCTTAATTATCAAGGCAAGGCTTACTTTGTCGGGGGGAAATATTTTAAGAATTATTAAAAACTTATGCTATAATTAAAAAATGATTATAAATCCATAAAAAGGAGTCAGGAATGAGAGAAAAGGTAGAAGCGGCGTTAGAAAAAATTCGTCCAATGTTAGTAGCAGACGGCGGGAATGTGGATTTGGTAGAAGTTACGGATGATGGTGTGGTAAAGTTGAGACTTACTGGTAGTTGTGGTTCTTGTCCAATGAGTCAGATGACCTTAAGAATGGGTATTGAAAGATTATTAAAACAAGAGGTTCCCGAGGTTAAGGAAGTGATAGCATTATAGTAAGATACTATGAGAACGATAAAACAGATAAACGAAAAAATTAAAAAAGGCCAAGTCGTAGCGGTGACTGCCGAAGAAGTAATTGATTTGGTGGCCAAGCAGGGGATAAAAAAGACCGCCGCTGAGGTAGATGTGGTTACTACTGCCACCTTTGGTCCAATGTGTTCCTCGGGAGCATATTTTAATATCGGGCATTCAAAACCGCGCATAAAATTAGGTGGCGGCACCTGTAAACTCAATGACGTGCCGGCTTATTGTGGTTTTGCGGCGGTAGATATTTATCTGGGTGCAAGCGCACTACCCGATGATGACCCAAGAAATAAAGTTTTCCCCGGAGAATTTAAATATGGCGGTGCACATGTAATCCAGGAATTAGTCTCGGGCAAAGATGTACGTTTAGAAGCCACTGCCTATGGTACGGATTGTTATCCGCGCAAAAAACTAGAAACCTTAATCAATATCAAAGACCTTAATGAAGCGGTATTATTTAATATCCGAAATTGTTACCAGAATTACAATGTTGCAGTAAATTTATCCGATAAAATAATCTATACTTATATGGGTGTCTTGAAGCCGAATTTAGGAAATGCCAATTATTGCTCTGCAGGACAGCTTTCGCCGCTTTTGAAAGACCCTTACTATAAAACCATAGGTATTGGCACAAAGATATTTTTAGGTGGGGGCATCGGCTACGTTGCTTGGCACGGCACCCAGCATAATCCTACGGTGAAAAGAAGGGATAATGGCCTGCCGGTAGGCCCAGCAGGGACACTGGCAGTAATTGGTGACCTAAAACAGATGAAACCCGAGTGGCTTGTGGCGATAAGTATGTTGGGTTATGGTGTGAGTTTAGCGGTAGGTATTGGTGTTCCTATACCGATATTAGATGAGGAGATTCTTAAAACTGCCGCAATCAGTGATGAAGAAATTTATACGCAAATTGTAGATTATAGTAATGCCTATCCCCAGATGGTTGCGGAGAGCTTAGGAGAGGTAAGTTATGCGCAATTAAAGTCAGGTAAGATTATTGTGCAGGGTAAAGAGGTTCCTACGGGAAATTTATCCAGTTATACCAAGGCACGTAAGATCGCGATAGAATTAAAATCCTGGATTAAAAAAGGTGATTTTCTTTTAACCGAACCCGTGGCACCTTTACCGGGTGCGGAATCCGGTTATACCTTTAAGCCCTTAAAGGAAAGGCCGATTTAGTGTATAGTGTATATTTGGAGGTCTCACCTCCGAATATATTCAAATGAATAGAGTTACGTAAAAAGATGATTTCTAAAAGGATTGTTTTACATTTTCCACACCGCCTAGTGGATCAGCCTATTATCTATAAGTTGGTAAAAGACTTTGACCTAGAATTTAATATCTTAAAGGCCTATGTTACGCCTCAGGAAGAAGGCCTGATGGTTTTAGAGTTAACTGGACAGGAGGAAAATTTTGAACAAGGAATTCGGTATTTAGAGTCTTCGGGAGTAAAGATTCAACCTTTAAGTCAGGACGTAATTAGAAACGAAGCTAAATGCACTGACTGTGGAGTTTGCGTTCCCATTTGTCCTACCGGTGCTTTGGTAGCAGATCCACTTACACGCAAAGTCCTCTTTTATGATCATAAGTGTATTGCCTGCGAGCTTTGCGTAAAGGTCTGTCCCACCCGTGCCATGGAAGTCCGTTTTTAATTCAAAACAAGCCCATGGGACTGCAAAATTCAAAACTTAAAAAATTAAAAGATATATTAAGACGGATGAAATCTTGTTTAATTGCCTATTCCGGAGGAGTTGACAGCACATTCTTATTAAAGGTCGCAAAAGAGGTTTTAGGCGATAAAGTTTTAGCCGTAACCGCAATTTCCCCCACCTACCCACAAGAAGAATTTAATTTTGCGAAAAAAATGACTCGGCTATTGGGGGTAAGGCATAAGGTAATTAATACGGCACAGTTAAAAGACAAAAATTTTTCTTCTAATCCTATAACCCGCTGTTATTTCTGTAAAAGAGAACTCTTTAGTCAATTAAAAATTTTGGCTAAAAAAGACAAATTGAATTTTGTTATTGAGGCAAGTAATTTTTCGGATAAAAAAGACTTTCGGCCGGGAAATGTGGCAAAAAAAGAATTAGGTGTGCGTTCACCCTTACAAGAGGCAGGTTTTACTAAAGAGGATATCCGTAAGATAAGTAGGGTATGGGGGCTGCCTACTTGGAATAAGCCTGCGCTTGCCTGTCTTGCCTCACGGATTCCCTATGGCAGAAGGATAACCCTT
>JAMWCK010000007.1 GCA_023819625.1 Candidatus Omnitrophota bacterium
TAATTGGTTATCTAAATGAATTGGGTGGTCTCTATGGTGTGGGAAGAACGGATCTGATTGAGAATAGGCTGGTAGGCATTAAATCTCGAGAAATCTATGAGGCACCTGCCGCTACTATTCTATATACCGCACATAAAGAGCTAGAGAGTCTAGTCTTAGATAGGGAATTAGCCCATTTTAAGGAAATTATCGGTCTAAAATATGCAGAATTAGTTTATTATGGGCTCTGGTATTCGGCCTTAAAGGAGGCATTGGATGCCTTTGTGGAGTCCACGCAAAAATATGTCAGCGGGACAATAAAAATAAAATTATTCAAGGGTAGTTGTGTGGTGGTGGGAAGGAGGTCCCCGCATTCGCTTTATAAAAAGGAATTGTCTACTTACGGCAAGGAAGATAAATTCAATCAGAATTTAGCCGAAGGTTTTATCAAGCTCTGGGGTCTTCCTTATCAGCGATAGGTAGTAAAAGAAGAGAGATGACGAAAAAATTGTGGGGAACTAGGTTTTCCAAAAGTCCAAGTCCTTTAACCGAAAAGTTTACCTCCAGTATCTCCTTTGACCAGCGTCTGGCTAAATACGATATCTTAGGTAGCATTGCCCATGTCCAGATGTTGGGAAGGCAAAAGATAATTTCGGCAAAAGATGCCAAAATAATTATCAAAGGTCTTGATTCTCTTTTAAGTGAACTAAACCACGGTAAATTTAAGTTTGACCCAAAGGCAGAGGATATACACTCCAATATCCAGCAGGCGCTTTTTAAGAAGGTGGGGAGAGTTGCAGATAAATTACACACTGCCCGTTCCCGCAATGACCAGATAGTTTTGGATGTAAAGATGTATCTAAAAGATGAGATAAATATTTTAATAAAACTGATTGCCGAACTTCAGAAAACAATTTTGAGATTTGCCAAAGACAATCAAAAAATAATTATTCCCGGTTACACACATCTTCAGGTTGCGCAGTGTGTGCTATTGGCCCATCATCTTCTGGCTTATATAGAGGGATTAGAAAGAGATAAACAAAGATTATTTGAGGCTGAAAAAAGATTAGACCGCTTACCCTTAGGTGCGTGTGCCCTTGCAGGAACCGGACTTGCCATAGATAGAGAATTTGTAAGAAGAAGATTGGGTTTTAGGCATTTAACAGAAAATAGCATTGATACCGTCTCGGATCGGGACTATATCTTAGAGGTATTGGCAGATTTATCCATATTGGCGGTACATCTATCGCGGATGGCGGAGGATTTAATTCTTTGGTCCACAAAAGAATTCAATTTTATCGATATTGATTATACCTTTTGCACCGGTTCAAGTATTATGCCCCATAAAAAGAATCCCGACGTCCTGGAGCTGATAAGGGCCTCGGTAGGAAAAATTCAGGCAGATTTTTCTAGTGTCCTGATTTTAATGAAAGGTCTTCCCCTATCTTATAATCGGGATTTACAACTGGATAAACCTCCACTCTTTGATGCCATAGATACAATAAAAGATATTTTAGAGGTATTTATTCCTCTCTTTAAAAATATCACGATTAAAAAAGAAACAATTTCAGCAAAACTAAAAGACGAATCATTGTTTTCTGTGGATATCGTAGAATATCTGATTAAAAAGGGTGTATCCTATAGAGAGGCACATGATATCGTTGGAAGGATGGTTAGAGATACTTTAGATAAAGGGAAAAAGATTTCTGATTTAAGCGAAACACAGCTCAAGGCATATTCTCTTAAACTAGGCCCAGATGTAAAAGAAATACTTAATGCCGGCAAATCAGTTAATCTGAAGAAATCCTTTGGTTCAACAAATCCCCGACAGGTTGCTCAACAGCTTAATAAATGGATGAAAAAATTAAAATAGGGGGACGTTTCCCTTTTAAGTAACGCTCAGGGATATAAAGAGTTAAGATAACAGATGCACGAATTTAAATACAAAAATAATCAACTTTATTGTGAGGAGATAAAGGTTCAGGATTTGGCCGAACGTTTTGACACACCGCTCTATGTCTACAGTTACCATACCTTGATTGACCATTTTCAGAAACTCAAAACCGCCTTTCATTCCATTAATCCCTTAATCTGTTATTCCGTAAAGGCAAATTCTAATTTGGCAATTCTTAAGGCCTTGGTAGATAAAGGGGCGGGTTTGGATATTGTCTCAGGGGGGGAGCTCTTTCGGGCAATCAGGGTAGGTTGCCCGGCGCAAAAGATTGTCTATGCCTCAGTAGGAAAGACGGATAGAGAAATAGAAGAGGCAATAAAAAGAGGAATTTTGTTTTTTAATGTTGAGTCATTGCCGGAGTTAGAAAATATTAATTGCATTGCCACCCGATTAAATAAAGTTACGAATGCGGCTATCCGCATTAATCCCGATGTTGAGCCTAAAACCCATAAGTTTATTACTACAGGGAAACTCACCAATAAATTCGGCATTGACTTTGCTACCGCCAGAAAAATTCTTCTTGTACGGGATAAATTCTCGTATCTGAATATCTGTGGTTTACATATCCACATCGGCTCCCAGATTACTGAAAGTGCTCCATTTGTAAGTGCCATCAAAAAGATGGTTAGATTTATAAATAACCTAAAAAAAATAGGTATAAGGCTAGAATATCTTAATATCGGTGGAGGCCTGGGGATAATTTACGATAAAGAAAATCCACAGACGGCAAAAGAATTCGCTAAAAAAATTTTACCGTTATTAAAGAAGACCGAACTTAAAATAATTATGGAACCGGGAAGATTTATTGTCGGTAATGCGGGAATTTTGGTGACAAAAATTTTATATATTAAAGTTACGGCGAGAAAGAAATTTGTTATTGTTGATGCCGGTATGAATGATTTGATACGTCCAGCTTTGTATGATGCGCATCATCAAATTTTGCCTTTACACAATCAATCCACAATACACAATTCGGAAAAAGCCGATATCGTAGGTCCGATTTGCGAAAGCGCGGATTTTTTTGCCAAAGAAAGGTTAATACCTAAGGTAAGAGAAGGAGATTATTTGGCTATAATGGGTGCCGGGGCCTATGGTTTTAGTATGTCTTCTAATTATAATTCTCGTTGCCGAGCTAAAGAAGTTATGGTGGTTAAAGATAAGGCGTTTGTCATTAGAAAAAGAGAAACCCAAGAGGATTTAATCCATAATGAGATTATTCCACCTTTTCTTTTGGGAATATGAAAAAAATTAACTTTACAAAAATGGTGGCCGCAGGCAATGACTTTGTCGTTATTGCGTTATTGCGTTATTGCGTTATAGGGTTAAAAGAATTGTCTCGCGAAATCTGTGATAGAAAATTTGGTGTAGGCGCCGATGGACTATTGGTGTTAGAGAAGTCTAAAATTGCCGATATAAAGATGCGCATCTTTAATCCTGATGGTTCTGAGGCAGAGATGTGTGGCAATGGGGCACGTTGTGTAGCCGTATATACTAAACGCTATATACCCGGCGCTAAACCGCAGATAAAAATTGAGACTAAGGCAGGGATTATAAATTCAGAAGTTAATCAAGAGGAGGCTAAGATAAAACTAACCGATCCTAAAAATTTAAGATTGGATATTCCCATAAAAATTAGTAATAGAACTTTGTGTGTTAATTTTATTGATACCGGCGTTCCCCATGTGGTAATTTTTGTTGAAGGTTTAGATAAGATGGATGTGGTTAATTTAGGTAGAAGAATTCGTTACCATAAAAAATTCGCACCCCGGGGCGCAAATGTCGATTTTGTAGAGGTATTAAATGATGATTCTCTAAAAATAAGAACTTATGAAAGAGGGGTTGAGGATGAAACTCTTGCCTGCGGGACTGGAGCAGTTGCCTCGGCTTTACTCTACGCTATCCGCTATCCACTATCCGCTAATCATAAACTAAATATTCATACAAGAAGTAAAGAGATATTAAAAGTATATTTTGAGGAGGCAGAGCATAAATTTAAAAATATCTGGCTTGAGGGTAAAGCCAGAATAGTTTATGAGGGGGTGTATTATGTTTAAGGGTTCAATGGTGGCGATTGTCACACCATTTCTAAATGGCAAGGTTGATGAGAAAGCCTTGCGAGATTTAATTGAATTCCAAATTAGAAATAATACCTCAGCAATTGTGCCTTGCGGTACAACCGGTGAATCGGCAACTTTGTCTTTTGAAGAACACGAGCGGGTAATTGAGATTACGGTTGAGCAGGTAAAAAAGAGGGTTCCGGTGATTGCCGGAACCGGGTCAAATTCTACAGAAGAGGCAATTAGACTCACCCGGCATGCCGAAAAGGCAGGTGCGGATGCATCTTTGCAGGTTTCGCCTTACTATAACCGTCCTACTCAACAAGGCCTATATGAACATTTTAGGGCAATCGCTGAATCGGTAAATATCCCCATTATCCTTTATAATATTGCCTCGCGCACAGGTGTGAATATTGAGTCAGAGACAATTGCCCGCTTAGCCCGTGATTGTAAGAATATTGTTGGAGTAAAAGAGGCCTCGGGAAATTTAGAGCAGATGTCACGCATTAAACAATTATGTGCGGAAAATTTTGATTTAATCTCTGGAGACGATAGTTTGACCTTACCTATATTAAGTATTGGCGGCGTGGGGGTAATCTCGGTAGTAGCAAATATTGTTCCTCAGGATGTGGCTAATTTAATCAGTGAGTTTCAAAAGGGAAATATTGAAGGCGCAAGAAAATTGCATTATAAATTATTGCCCCTGGTAAAGGCAATGTTTATTGAAACTAACCCCATCCCGGTAAAAACGGCAATGGGTTTAATGGGTTTATGTAAGCCAGACTTAAGACTTCCTCTATGCGCGATGTCACTAGAGAATCTGGAGAAACTTAAGAAGATACTGAAAGAATATGACTTGCTTTAAATATTTGGAGGTGAGACCTCCGAATATTTTGCAGGACAAGGAGTTAAAATGATTAAATTAGGAATTGCCGGTGTCTGTGGTAGGATGGGCAGACGGATCTTTGAGTTAGCCTCTAATATAAAAGATTTTGAGATTGCCTTGGCTTTAGAAAAAAGGGGTATGCCGAGCATTGGAAAGGAATTAGGAAAATTAAAGATTTCCTCTAATCCTGATGGATTATTTTTGGTAGATGTATTTATTGATTTTACCACTCCGGAGGGGACAGAAGAGAATTTGAATTACGTGGCTAAATATAAAAAGCCGCTTGTCCTGGGGACAACCGGGCTTAATGAGAGCCAGTTAAACAAGGTCCATGCCGTCTCTAAGATAGTTCCCATTGTCTTTTCTCCTAATATGTCTGTAGGGGTAAATCTCTTATTTGCTGTTTTGCCTGAGATTGCCCGCCGCTTAGGTTCTGATTATAACATTGAGATAATTGAGGCACACCATAAGACCAAAAAAGATGCCCCTTCAGGTACGGCAAGAAAGTTTGCTCAGATTCTGGAGGAGGTAACCCAAAAAGAAATTCCTATTCACGCAATCCGTTTAGGCGATATCGTGGGAGACCACACGATTATCTTTTGTGGTAATTCCGAACGTATTGAGATAAAGCACCAGGCACACTCGCGAGATTTATTTGCACTGGGAGCACTAAAGGCAGCCAAATGGGTTTTTAGTAAAGCCCCTGGTTTATATTCAATGGCGGATGTTTTAAGCACGTAGAGCATAATCTCCAATTTAAACTTACAGAGAGTTTAAATGTTTAGATTATCTAAAAAGTTACAAAATTTACCGCCTTATTTATTCATTGAGATTGATAAGGCAAAAAGAAAAGCGTATGCTCAAGGCAGGGATATTATTGATTTGGGGGTAGGAGACCCTGATCAACCTACACCCAATCATATCATTGAGAAACTTTATCAGGCAGCAAAGGACCCCGCCACCCATCGCTATAGCTTAGACCAAGGACTGCCGGTTTTTCGTCAGGCAATTGCGAATTGGTATCGTTGGCGCTTTGGGGTAGAACTTGACCCTGAGAGAGAAATCCTTCCTTTAATTGGTTCAAAAGAAGGCATTGCCCATTTTCCCTTGGCCTTTTTGAATAATGGTGATTATGCCCTAGTGCCTGATCCTTGTTATCCACCTTATAAGGGAGGGACGATTTTAGCCGGGGGAAGACCGTATTCTCTGCCACTTTTACAAACAAATGCATTCTTGCCTGACCTAAAGATTCCTCTTAATATCCGCAGAAGATCCCGGATAATCTTTATTAATTACCCGAATAATCCTACTGCTGCCACCGCGCCCAAAGAATTTTATCGGCGAGTAGTGGATTTCGCCTTAAAGAATAAAATTATTGTCGTCTCTGACCTGGCTTATTCCGAGATTACCTATGATGGATACACTGCCCCAAGTTTCTTAGAGATAGAAGGAGCAAAAAAGGTGGGGATTGAGTTTCATTCTTTATCCAAGACCTATAATATGACGGGTTGGCGTCTGGGTTGGGCAAGTGGGAATGCGGATTTAATTAGTGCCCTGGCGAAAGTAAAGTCCAATATTGATTCCGGGGTATTTTGTGCAATTCAGTTAGCCGGTATCGCTGCCCTGAGCAGTCCGAGAGAACATTTAGAAAATATGTCTCGGATCTATCAAGAAAGACGCGATCTTGTGGTCAGTGGCCTTAAATCCTTAGGCTGGGAGGTTGAACCACCCAAGGCCACTTTCTATATCTGGTTAAGAGTACCAAAGAAAATGAGTTCTTTGGGTTTCGCCAAATTGCTCTTGGATAAAGCCAATATCATTGTTACCCCAGGGGTAGGTTTTGGTAAATATGCAGAAGGATTCATCCGAATTGCCCTTACAGTTTCTAAGGAAAGGTTACAGGAAGCGATAGAGAGATTAAAGAAGTGCTCGCCTTTTTAAAAATGGTAGTTTGTTATCTCGGTTTGGGTTCAAATTTAGGTAACCGACACAAAAATATTGCTTTAGCTGTAAGCAAAATAAAAGAACTAAAAAGAACTCAGGTTATTAAAATCTCACATCTTTATGAGACCAAACCCGTGGGTGGACCGAAAGGTCAAGGTAAGTTCCTGAATGCCGCCTTGAAGATAAAGACATCGCTTACACCCTACAAGTTACTTAAAGCGCTAAAAAAAATTGAAAGAGAATTAGGCAGAAGCGGTACTTATATCCGTTGGGGGCCGCGAGTGATAGATTTAGATATTCTCTTTTATGCAGATAGATTTATAAAGAATAAGCGCTTAAAAATTCCCCATCCGAAGGTTTTTGTTCGCGAGTTTGTTTGGAGGCCCTTGTTGGAGATTTTATGAAGATTATCCGCAGTCCTAAACAGATGCAAGGGATTTCTAAAGAGATAAAAGATAAAGGTAAAACCATTGGCTTTGTTCCAACAATGGGCGCACTACACCAAGGGCACTTAAGTTTAATCCGGCGGGCACGGCAAGATACAGATGTGGTAGTGGTAAGCATATTTGTTAATCCTACCCAGTTTGGTCCTCAGGAAGATTTCCAACGTTATCCGCGTCCATTTAGAAAGGATATCTCTTTATGTCGAAGTCTTGGGGTGGATTATATTTTTCATCCCTTGGCTTCCTGGATGTATCCGGAAGGTTTTAAGACCTATGTTTTGGTGGAGGATTTAAGCGAAGTTCTCTGCGGTAGATTTCGCCCTGGCCATTTTCGTGGTGTGACGACAGTGGTGGCTAAGCTCTTTAATATTGTCCGGCCAGATATTGCCTACTTTGGACAAAAGGATGCCCAACAAGCAATTATTATCAAAAGAATGGTTTGCGATTTGAATTTTCCCCTAAAGATAAAAGTGATGCCGATTATCCGGGAGGAAGATGGTTTGGCCTTAAGTTCCCGCAATATCTATTTAAGCCCTCAGGAAAGAAATGATGCATGTGTGCTTTCAGAGGCACTTAGACTCGCGCAGGGATTAGTAAAAAGCGGAATAAAAGACACAAAAAAGATTATCTGCCATATGCGCGCTTTAATAAAGAAAAAGAAAAGTGCAAAAATTGATTATATTGCCATCGTAGACCCAAAGACACTTAAGCCGGTAAAAAAAATTTCCGGCAGGTGTCTATTGGCCTTGGCAGTTTGGATCGGTAAAACACGGCTGATTGATAATCTATGCCTAAAAGGTTAAAAATAGGTATTGTAGGTTGTGGGGCAATTGGGAGTTCTTTGGCAAAGGTAGTGCTTGAGAATTTTTCCCAAGAGGCAGAATTAACAGGTATCTATGATATCCAGACAGAGAAGGCATATCAGCTGGCTATAAAATTAGGAAATACAAAACTTGCGGTCTTAAGTTTAGAATCTTTAATAAATAAAAAAGTGGATTTGGTAATTGAGGCAACAAGATTAGAATCAAGTTTTGAGATTGCCCAAAAGACCATCTCTTTGGGGTCTAATATAATGATTATGAGTGTTGGAGGGATTATAGAGCATTATCCGCAGTTAGTGGCGTTAGCCAAAGAGAAAAACGCACATATCTATATACCTTCCGGGGCAGTTGCGGGTATTGATGGCCTTAAGGCAGCGGTCTTTGGTAAGATAAAAAAAATTATCCTGACTACAAAGAAGCCGCCGCAGGCATTCTTAGGTGTTCCTTATGTATTAAAAAGAAAAGTAAATTTAGAAAACTTAAAAGAAGAAACAATTCTTTTTGAGGGAGATGTCTTAACCGCTACCCGCGCCTTTCCCCAAAATATCAATGTGGCCGCTACTTTGAGTTTAGCCGGTAGAGGTTTTAAGGATATAGTTGTGCGGATTGTTGCCTCTCCAAAGATAAAGCAAAATATACACGAGGTAGAAATAGAATCAGAGGCAGGCAGGATAATTACACGCACAGAAAATGTTGTTCATCCAAAGAATCCCAAGACAAGTTACTTAGCAGTTTTATCGGCAATCGCCACGTTAAAACAGATTTTAGAGCCAATTAGGGTGGGGACTTAAATTTTTAATGACCTTAAAGTTAAATAGAGAGGGGGTGAGATAAAAGATGGCACAGAAATTGGTTAAACTAGGGATTAAACGCCAAAAGGGTTACCTTTATTATGTGGATAAGGATGGCGATGTCTCTTGCGCGAAGATGGCCAGGGGCAAGAAAAAAGGAGGTAACCCCAAAAAAATAGCCAAGTGCGGCATCAAACGCAAGGAAGGATACCTTTATTTTGTGGATAAGGATGGCGATGTCTCTTGCGCAAAGATGAAAAGAGGGAAAAAATAGGCAAATCCTAAAAAACCCCTGTAATAATTTAATGGGCACATAACTTACGGCATCATTCAATTAGTGTATTGACGTAAGTTATATGCGCAAATGGATCTTTCTTGGTTCTTGATGTTGCTGAACAATGCCAAAGAGGCATAATTACAGGGGTTTTCTTGGTATTATTTTATTGTGCCAGAGTATCAGAGAAAAGACATTGATACCTCCACGTTGAAGAATTATTCTTTATAAAATTTATGGAAGATGAGATTATTATCTGTGGAGCAAAAGAGCACAATCTTAAAAATATAAATTTACGCTTACCCCGTAACAAGTTTATTGTCATCACCGGTTTATCGGGTTCAGGCAAATCAAGTCTTGCCTTTGATACGATTTATGCCGAAGGACAACGTCGGTATGTAGAGAGCCTTTCTGCTTATGCCCGCCAGTTTTTAGAAAAATTAGAGAAGCCGGACATAGAATATATTGAAGGTCTTTCGCCGGCAATTGCCATTGAGCAACGGACCGCGGCAGGAAATCCCCGCTCTACCGTGGCTACACAAACAGAGATTTACGATTATTTGCGTTTACTCTTTGCCCGCATTGGGAAGGCACATTGTTATCTCTGTGGGGAATTTATCCAGAGGCAGACCTCCCAGGAGATTGTTGAAAAAATTATGTGTCTACCCAACGGTTCTTCGCTACAGATATTGGCTCCTTTGGTAAGGGGCAGAAAGGGTGAATACCGGGATATTTTTAGCTCAGTCCAAAAGGCCGGATTTGTGCGCTGTCGGGTAGATGGAAAGATTTATGATTTATCCAGAATGTCGTTATCCAAAGAGGATATTCTTCGGGATCCCGAAAAAACGCAAAGGCGAAAACTAGATTCGGGACCAGATAAAATAAAGTTAGAAAAATATAAGATTCACAATATTGAGGTGGTTGTAGATAGGCTGATGATAAGGCCAGAAATAAAAAGCCGGCTTAATGATTCTTTAGAAACCGCCCTTAAAGTAGGTAAAGGTATAGTGATTATCTCTTTAGATGCAAAGACAGCCAGAGAGATAAACCAAAAAACGGATTTGGTCTTCAGTGAAGAATATGCCTGTTTGAAATGTGGTATTAGTATTGCGGAAATTGAACCGCGCATTTTTTCTTTTAACTCACCCTATGGTGCCTGTCCTGATTGTAATGGTCTGGGGACAAAGCTAGAATTTGACCCAGATTTGATTATTCCGGATAAGGATAAATCTATAAACGAAGGATGCATTGAGCCATGGAGGAGGGGAGGTAGAGGTTACATCCTTTATTATCGCTGGCTCCTGCGGGAATTATCTTATACTTTAGGTTTTGATTTAGACAGCCCGTTTAGAAAATTGCCCAAAGAGGCACAAAGGGCTATCCTTTATGGAACTAAAGAATATATCGCCGGTAAACCCTTTGAAGGCATCATTCCTCACTTAGAAAGATTATTTCATCAGACAAAAAGTGAATATTTAAAAGAGGAGATTTCGCGTTTTATGTCAAGTCTGGTTTGCCCTACCTGCCATGGGGCGCGTCTTAAAAAAGAAAGTTTAAGTATTACAATTAATGATAAAAATATTTGGCAGGTGACCCAGATGTCTATAAAACAGGCTTATGATTTTTTTCTTAATTTAGAATTAACCGAAAAGGAAAGGGTAATTGCCCAGCTGGTGTTAAAAGAAATAATCCAGCGGCTTAAGTTCTGTATTGATGTGGGATTGGAGTATCTTACCTTAGATAGGAGAAGCTCTACCCTTTCAGGTGGCGAGGCCCAACGTATCCGTTTAGCCACCCAGGTAGGTTCGGGATTAGTGGGTGTGCTTTATATTTTGGATGAGCCAAGTATAGGTTTACATCAGCGCGATAACACAAAACTTCTGACAACGCTTAAGGCACTAAGGGATCTGGGTAATACCTTGATTGTTGTAGAGCACGATGAGGCAACCATTCTTAGTGCCGATTACGTTGTAGATTTAGGGCCTGGGGCAGGTAGACACGGTGGAGAAGTAGTTTTTTGTGGCCCAAAAGATGAACTCTTAAAACATCCGAGTTCCTTAACGGCGCGGTATCTAAGAAAAGAACTAAAAATAGATTTACCGCTAAGGCGAAGAAGCTGGCAGGATAAGAAAATTTTAGAAGTTAAAGGTGCAAGGGAACACAATCTTAAAAATATTGATGTAAAATTTCCTTTGGGAGTTTTTATCTGTGTTACCGGTGTTTCCGGTTCAGGTAAATCTACACTGGTTGAGGAGATATTGTATCCTGCCCTTGCCCAGAAATTATACAACGCTAAACAAAAGCCCGGGCTACACGAGAGGATTATCGGCGCCGAATTTATTGATAAGGTAATTGTGGTTGACCAGTCGCCAATTGGTAGGACTCCCCGTTCCAATCCTGCTACCTATACCGGTGTATACACTCACATTAGAGATCTTTTTAGTAAATTGCCTGAGGCACGACAACGCGGATATCAGCCCGGAAGATTTTCCTTTAATCTCAAAGGTGGACGCTGTGAGGCCTGCGCTGGTGATGGGATAAAAAAAATCGAGATGTATTTCCTACCGGATGTTTACGTAAGATGCGATGTCTGTAAAGGAAGGCGTTTTAATGCGGCGACCTTAGAGGTAAAATACAAGGGTAAATCTATTGCCGATGTCTTAGAGATGAGCGTTGAGGAGGCAAGAGATTTATTTGCTAATATCCCTAAGATAAAAAATATACTTGATTTTCTTTATGATGTGGGTTTAGGCTATATTCAATTGGGACAATCCGCAACTACTTTGTCCGGTGGAGAGGCGCAACGGGTAAAACTCTCAGCGGAACTGAGCCGGCGCTCAACGGGTAAGACATTATATATCTTGGATGAACCGACCACCGGCTTACATTTTGCCGATGTAGAAAAACTTATTTTGTGTCTACAAAGACTGGTGGATAAGGGTAACAGCGTGATTGTCATTGAACACAATTTAGAGGTAATCAAATGTGCTGATTATATCGTTGATTTAGGTCCTGAAGGCGGAGACAATGGTGGTAGATTAGTGGCAGCCACCACCCCAGAAGAGCTGATCAAAATCAAAGAATCTTATACCGGTCAATTTTTAAGAAAATATATTGAAGGATAAATAAGGAAGTGATATAGTAGGTAATAATCTTTAAGCCAGAATGAATTACCAATTATCAATATACCATAGGTTTGTTAAATTGCTTATTTTGTCATTGGTTATGCTTTGGTTATTGCCTGCATATGCCCAAAGCGATAAAGAGGAAGAGGCATTATTTGTTGCCCGGAAGGCCTTTGAAGACGGTTTTTATGAAGTAAGTATTGGGCTTATGGAACGCTTCTTAAAAAATTATCCTACCTCAAGCAAGATTCAAGAAGCGAATTTATTAATCGGGCAGTGTTATTTTCATCAGAATAGATTTTTGGAGGCGCTTTCAAAATTTGAACAACTCCTTAATGACCCAGCGGCAAGGAAAATTAAAGATGAGGTTCTCTACTGGATGGGTGAGGTGCATTTTCGCGGTAATGCCTTTTCAAAGGCAGCCGAGTATTATAAAAAGGTAGTTGAGGAATTCCCTAATTCTCATTATCGGGTAGCCAGTTTATATTCTTTAGGTTGGTGTTTATTCCAGGAGTCTAATTTTACTCAGGCGCTAAAATATTTCCAAAGTATTGAGGAAAAATTCCCCTACGAGCCGCAGGCACAGGATTCTTCTTTTAAGATTATAGAATGTCTTTATAATTTGAAAGACTATACCGGCCTAAAAGATAAAATCAAAACTTACCTTAAGGCATATCCGAAAGATACGACTAAATTAAGTTACCTATATTTTTACCTTGGTGAGGCAGATTATTTTCTCCAGAACTATTCTGCCGCCATTGAGGATTACACCCAGGCTACCACCCATACCCTTGATGAAAAAATTAGACAGTTCTGTGCATTAGGTATTGCCTGGGCAAATTTGAAACTAAAGAAATTTAAAGAGGCAGAAGAGATATTCTCAAAAGTCAAACCCGAAAGCTTAAAGGATAGAAGTCTGGATGCCTTTTGGTTAGGAAAGGCAATTTTGTATTTTGAAACAGAAAGATTCTCTGAAGCAGAGGTAGCTTATAACGATTTATTAAAGACCACCGTTGAGCCTTTAACTATGCTTCAGGCGTATTTAGGGAAAGCAGATGCGCTTTATAATCTTTCTGAATATAAACGGGCAATTGCTATATATAAAGAGGCACTAGAGAAAATCGCCACGAATGGCTCTATCTCTGCTGCCCCAGAGGTTCTGGATAAATTGCATTATGGTCTGGCCTGGGCATACCTAAAAGAAGGAGAGTTCAAAAAGGCGATTGATGAATTTCAGAATTTGGCCAGACATAGTGAAGATAAAATTGTCAAGATTTCGGCACTCTGTCAGATTGGTGATACCTATCAGGACTCCGGTGAGCTAGAAAAGGCAGTTGAGATCTATGATAAGATATTAAAAGATTATCCGGATAGTTTTTATAGCGATTATGTCCAGTATCAACTCGGGTTAACCTTGCTTAAATTGAAAAATTTTGATGGAGCGATTATGAGTTTTAAAACCCTTAAAGCTAATTTTTTGAATTCTAAGTTATTGGATGAAGCTACCTATAGTTTGGGTCTGGCATATTTTCAGAAAGAGGATTATAATTCTAGTCAAGAAATTTTTAAGAGTTTTCAGACAGAATTCAAAGATAGCCCCTTAAGCCCACAGGCAACCTATCTTCTGGGAACAAGTTTATATAATTTAGGGAGGTTTGATGAGGCCATTAAGGTATTCGAGGATGTGGTGCGTTTATACACCTATGACAAAGAACTGGTTCAGAAGGCCGAATACGAAATTGCCGATTGTTTTTACCGGATGGGAAATGAGAAGGAGGCGATGAAAAGATTTAGTGCCTTACGTGCCAAATATCCGGATTCACAGTTGACAGCAGAGGTTATCTGGTGGTTAGGAGAATATCACTATCGACGCAACGAATTAGGTTTAGCCCGACGGTATTTTTCTTCACTGGTGCGTGATTTTCCTAAAAGTAGTCTTGTACCTTCGGCTTACTATGCCTTAGGCTCAACCTATGCACAAGAAGAAAAATACAGTGAGGCAATAGATAATTTCAACAAGGTAATTGAATTGGATACTTCAGATCTTGCGGGTACTGCAGGTATTGCAATTGCAGATATTTATGCCCGACAAAATAACTTTGACTTAAGTCTTAAGATGTATAAAGAGGTATTAGAAAAATTTAAGCATCTTGCCCATTTAGTCTACCCTAAGATGGCGGATATTTATTGTAATCTCTCTGAGTTTAGTTTAGCAAGAGAATTCTACCTTAGGAGTTTAGAGGTAGCGCCAGTAAAGGAAATGCCCCAAATTCAATTTAAAATTGCTGACACATTACAGGCAGAAGGAAAGACCGAAGCGGCAATTGAGGAGTATCTTAAAGTTACCTACCTTTATCCCGAGAATAACGATTTAGCCTTAAAGGCACTTTTAAGGGTGGCTACAATCTACGAAAATAAGGAGAATTTTAAGGAAGCACTAAATGTCTATAAGCGAATTGTTGTAATGGAGGCAGAGGAAGCAAAATATGCCCGGGAAAGAATTGACTGGATAAAAACGCATATTAAATAATGAGGAGGAAGAAATGGACTTATACAAGATGAGTCTGTGGCGAATATTTCTAGTGGGAGGCCCGGTAATGTGGCCGATACTTCTGTGTTCTATTTTTGCCTTAGCAATAATTATCGAAAAATTCTGGTATCTGCATAAGATAAAAATTGATACCCAACAATTTTTAACTAATATTTTAGATAAAATAAAGCGCCATGATATAAAAGAAGCACTTTCGATCTGTGATCGCATCCAGAGTCCTATTGCCCACATATTAAAGGCAGGAATCTTGAAATATGACCGTACGCGTAACGAGATTAAGGAGGCGATTGAAGATGCCTCTCTGTATGTTATTCCGCGTCTAGAGAGGAATCTTTCCATGCTGGCAACTATTGCCCATGTCTCGCCCCTTTTAGGTCTTTTGGGAACTGTTACCGGAATGGTGAGGTGTTTTCAGACTATTCAGGCAAAGGCAGGCAGTTTTCACCCTGTCTCTGCCGGTGATTTAGCCGGCGGTATCTGGGAGGCATTATTGACGACCGTAGCCGGTTTAGTTGTGGCTATCCCTACATTCGTGGCTTATAACTATCTGGTTAATCGCATAAACCATTTTATTTTAGAGATGGAGAAGGCAGCCACGGAATTGGTAAACTTCCTGACCGAATAATAAGTTAAAGGGTTATGGGAGGGTCAAATGAAATTTAGACAGCACATGGAATTAGAACATGGTTTAAGACAAATAGACATTGCCCCTTTGATTGATATGGTATTTCAATTATTGATATTTTTTATGCTTACCTCCAGTTTTCTGATTCAGCCAGGAATAAGGGTGAATCTTCCTAAGGCCGTAACCAGCGAGGCAGTAAGGCCAGAGTTTATTGAAATAATTATTTCCGGAGAAAATATAACCTATCTCGGAGGTAAGGTGATAACGACTCAGGAACTGAAAAATTTTCTTAAGCAGATTAGCAAAAGAAAATATACAATTTTAATCAAGGCAGACCGGCGTGCCTCTTTAGGTAGGGTGGTAGAGATTTGGGATTTATGCCGCGATTTAGGGGTTACTCAGATTAATATCGCTACAAATCAACAATAACCTTCTTATAAAGAAGTCATCGTTTTGAGGAAGAACACAAGTGGCTGAAACGTGTCTTAAAAGAACCATATTTATCTCATTGTTGGGTCATCTTGTTTTATTTAGCATTTTTAGTCTTTCCTTTGGTCCCTGCATACCTACAATAGATTATACGCCGGTTAATTTCTGGGGGATAATTTTATCCGATGCAGAATTAATTACCCATAAATTCCGCGCATCCCCCCAAAAAGAGATCCTTAAGAGAACAGAAGATTTATTACCGGATAAAACAAAAATAGACTATTCTTTCTTGCCTTTGCATTTTTATCTTAAGCCACCTGTGGATTTATCTATAAATATAAATAAAATGCCGTACCTAAAAGAATCTCCATCGCTTATATTTGTCCAGAGAAAAAAAAGTTCGGTAATGATGTTTTATCCTCAACTACCTTATCATTTCCTGGTTTATTTTAAGGACCGAGAGGTGGCACATATTGAATTAATGTTTAATGTATTATCTAAAGAAGGGATAAATACCATTGCGATTAAAAGAAAGATTTCCTCGGGAAATCTAGAAGTTGATTTACTAGCAATGCGCTACATCAGCCATTACCTTTTTATCCAACAGAAAAATTTTACCCCGAATAATTGGCAGAGTGTAAAGATAGACCTTTCCGCCAAAAATGATTAGTATCGATTTTTCTTTAGCGATATCCTTATACATTATACTTATTTTAAGTGCAATCTTATTTCTTTGGATATTTACCCGAAGACAAAAGGAAAAAGACCTATCTTTAGACCCAAAATTTATCTGGCATTGTAGTGTCTGTACTTATACCTATATTAATACCAAAGAAGATACAATTACCATCTGTCCGCGGTGCGGCAGTTACAATAAAAAAACTTGACCTAGTCTTTCCTTCAAGTATAATATAATTAAAAAAGGCTAGGCGAATAAATAAATATAAATAAGGGGAGGCAAAGATGATTACGAAAATCGGAATTGCCGCAGGTGATATCTGGCATTACTTAGATCAGCACGGAGAAGTTACATTTACAGAATTAGCTCAGGGGATAGATAAACCACGCGAACTGCTTTTGATGAGTTTAGGTTGGCTTGCCCGTGAGGGCCATGTAATTCTACAAGAAATAAATGCCGCAGATTACCGGATAAGACTAAGAAAAGATGTTTAAGTCAATAATGAATAAAAAGGGGGTAGCCTTATTGATGGTCTTAGGTACGCTTTTGGTAGTGTTGGTTTTAGCCAATGTAGTCTTAGCCATAATTTCCAGTCAAACCCGCTTGACACATCATCAGATTAGTCGTATCCAGGCCTATTATGCAGCCTGGGCAGGGATAAATTATGCTCTGGAGCAATTAAGAACTGGTGCCTGGACAGTAGCGCCTACTAATTCTTGTTCACCTCCTAATGGATGTGTTCTTGTGGATAATGATTTTCCTGCTACCATTCAAAATAGGCAGGTGAGGATTGTACTGAGGGCCCCGGGGACAACGGATTGTCAAAATCCACCCGGTGGCACTGCCTGCGTAAGTGCTACTACAATCTATACCTACACACCTTAATTATCTCTCTAAAATCCATTATAATCTAAGTAAATTTATATTAAAATTGTATACTTTGATTTGGATTTAGTTAATCTTTTCTGGTAAATCTAAGTAAGAATATATAAAAAAAAATAAAAAAATGCTTGACAAAGTAAAAATTTTATGTTTTAATGAAAACTGCTATGCATAGACTTATGGATTTGGATGAATTAGCAGATTATTTGAGACTCCGCAAGCAAACTATTTATAATTGGCTACACCAGGGAAAGATTTCTGGGATAAAAG
>JAMWCK010000119.1 GCA_023819625.1 Candidatus Omnitrophota bacterium
AGTCCAAAGATAAAAAACAAAAAAAAACCTATTTCTTTTTTAGCCTTTATTTTCTTTAACATGGTTATTTACAAATAAATTTATTATTATATTTATCTCGCTAATAATTGGTTATGACAATCTTTTCCCTTGATTCTTATCTTAAGGACTAAGTGTCAGGGTTACTGTGCCCTGGTAAGTTCCATAGGGTTTATCCATAGTAACCGGTTTTACCCCTGGAGCGTCTACAGAACAACCATTCGGGTTCGGATCACCGGGTTTGATGCCACCGGCAATCCCATAGAAAATTCTTAACCATCCACCGCTAACCTGTGTCCTGGTCACAGTTTGACCATTGCTGTCTTTATAGGACTTCTTAAAAATCTCAGTTTGTGTATCATCTGTACCATCGCACTTGGTACAAGTAACTTTATAGCCAACCACATTCACATTCTCATCCAAATTAGCTGTACCTTTTGTTAGCGATGTTCTGGTATGGGTGATAGTCCAGGCGGTTTGGGTATTATCAAAAACTGCCACATCTACTGCGCCATAATACTGACCGCGGAATATCTTATACTGGGAATCCCACTGTAATGTCCCAAAGTCTATTAGATAATTGGTAACAGCGGACCAGGTATCACTCTTACCCGAACAGTCAGTTGCACTAGGGGTAATCCGGTAAAATGTAGGAATCTCAAATCTTGGGTTCTGTTGGGCAATATAAGCTTTCACCGTGTAAGTTATTTTTTTCTCCTCATAACCCGCCCAACAAAGAGAATAAACCCCTAAGATCAACACCATAATCCCCATGACTTTAAGTAAGTTTACCTTCATCTTTTCTTCACCTCCTTTCTTAATAATTTTTGTTAAGCGTTTAAGCATCTTCTTTTTCCTCCTTTCATTTATATTTCCAGCAATGAATAGGTAATACGGGTTGAATAATCCCCTGCCTTTAAGTCTTTAGGACAGGTCAATTCATAGATGAGCTTAAATTTATCCCCGGAACCTTTATTATCTGAAATAAACAAAACCGTATCTCCTTTTTTCACCTCCTCTGCCTGTAGAAATTTTAATGTGCCTTTGGTATCTATATCTTCCATCCTTAATTTGAAGTATTTAGCAGGAATGACATTGCCTTCTTTATCCGTCAAATCCGAAAGCACATTCTGACTGACCTGGTATTGCTTGCCTATATTGCTCTTTACCTCAATAATTACCTCGCTTGTTTTTGGTAGGTCTCTTGGCTTTAGGTCACGGAATTCAATCATGCCTTTTTGGTCCTGCGCAGTAATCACTAAATCAAAGATGCGCTCGTTTTCCACTTCTAATTCTAAGGTTCCCAAGGGTGTATGTTTACCTAATTCAGTATAGTAGTACTGTATAGTAGAGGTATATCTACCTGCCTTTGCCTGAGATAAATCTCCTAAACTATAAGTAATAATGAACTCATTATCTGCCTGGCCATTCACATCCGATTTATAGATAGTCAAGCTACGCTCGGATAAAGGTTGTTTGGATATCCCCTCTGCCTTATCTACTTCCTGTGTCTGGATATTGATTGCTTTGTAGTCCAATTGATTGCCTTCGTTTGAAATAAGAGGCTTTATTACCAACTGATTTATAGTAAATTGATTTTTAAAACTGCCATTGATTTTTACCAAAATATCTTCACTTTGTCTCTTCTCTTCTTTAGAATTAAGGCGAATCGTCTTGGCGCCTGTAGCTGTAGCAATCTCAATTAAAGGCTTAACCTCTGGTGTCGGTTCTGTTCCTACGTTGACCACAAAATTTAGGAAGTCATAAGCTTGATTTTGCCCTCCTTCAAGGGAATTGAGAATAAATTTAATCCTGCCCCTATAAGTACCCGCGGGGGTCTCAGATGGCAGATTGAGAATATAGACCAAAATAAGTCCGCTCTCTGCAGGACCATTTGCTGCCGAGGTATAAAGTCTATCAATTGAAGACACTACCCCCACCGGCGCATCTGCTGCCACATGGAAGGTGCCATAAGTGTTGGTTCCACGTAAGCCATACAAGGAGAAATTTCTCCAGGGAATGCGATCACCCCGACCATTGTCTACGACGTCAACAATAACCTGTTTTACTTCATAACGCTTATTAACATCTGTATTAATTTTTATCTTTACCTCTCTAGGTTCAGCAGTTGTTCCTGGTCTAACAGTAAAAACTAACTCGCTTCCACCGCGATAAGGCTCAACATTTATGGTAAAAGCGGCAAAGGCGTATTTAGGCATAACCCAGAAAGCCGCTAACATCAAAATTGCCAATCCTAATTTACTCTTTATTTTTTCCCCCATCTATCATGCCTCTCTTTTAGAGGTTAATATAACTCTATTTTTTGTTTCTGTCAAACGATTTTATCCTGTTAAATAAAAAACCGGACTGACCCGTTTGTCAATCCGGCTTAAAAATTCCGTGGCATTTTTCCCGTCTACCCCTCTCACGGGAAATGCCGGATTTTAAATAGCTTTTAAAAAACTCTTTATTAAAGTATAACCTATTTTAATCCTTTTGTCAAGGTTAAAAGTCTTTAATTTTCAAGCACATCCTGCGGTATAGCACTAAGGTAAATCTTAAGCGAATGCATATAGAGAATAAGAAATAACCGGCCTTTACTTACCACATATACGCTTCCTTTTATTCTACAGAAAAATTTCTCTATTTTTTTCAAGCTGTTACGTTCTTTAAGAACATATAAATAAGGTAAAGGCCTTTTTGTCCCCGCTTCCTTAATTTCTTTTACAATATAAACAAAATGACGATGGATAGTACTGCGTACACCCTGATTGTCCACAATTTCTGAACTGGCAATTATCTTCCTCTTCTTATCTTCTGAGGTTAAACTTTTGAATAACAAGTCTCTCATTTTACCCTGATCTCTACTACTATCTACTCGCTACTAAAAAGCCGGGTTACCTCTCATCTAATCCCTCCTATTTCTTTCGGTAACCCGGCTATCCCCTTCCTTTAGCTGGTGGGGACCCTTTGAGCTTTGCGTGAGCCTTTATCGAGAAATAGTGTTATATTTTATTTCTAACTAAATATAACCTTAAAAAATGCGTAATTTCAAGACAAAATCAGCGAATTTTGAAAGCGTTTTCTTTAAGGAGAGAGTTGGTTTGCGCTGGATAAGGAACACTAAAACAAACGTTTTTCTTCTCTTTGAAAGAGGCGAACGAGATTGGATTTATGGCGCAGGATAATAAATAAACACAAAACCAGACTTAAAGAAATTAAAGG
>JAMWCK010000120.1 GCA_023819625.1 Candidatus Omnitrophota bacterium
AAAGATAACGTTAAAGAATTTATAAATATTATTTATCACGATAGTAATCGCCTGGCCCATCTCATAGACGATTTGTTAGATCTTTCTAAGATAGAATCCGGAAAGTTAAAAATGGTATTCTTACCGGTGGATATTCTGGAAGTAATAAAACGAACGCTTGCAGTATTAGAACCTCAGGCAAAGAAAAAATCTATCTCTATAAGTTTAAATGTTATGGATAGCTTGCCTAAAGTTTTAGCCGACCCGACAAGACTCTCTCAGGTTATCTTAAACCTTTTAGATAATGCGATAAAGTATACACCTGATGGCGGAAAAGTTTCCATTTCCATCTTTACCAAAGATAAGTTTGTTCAGGTGGATATAGCTGATACAGGAATAGGTATTCCTCAGGAGTCTCTTTCCCGTATCTTTGAGAGGTTTTATCGGGTAGATAAAGCCCGCTCCCGAGAGTTAGGCGGAACAGGTCTTGGTCTTTCTATTGTTAAGCATATTGTCCTTGCCCATGGAGGACAAGTCTGGGTTAAATCAGAAGAAGGCCTTGGCTCGACTTTTAGCTTCACCATACCTCAGGCTTAAAATCCTTCCATTTCTTCATTTTTAAAGTTTACAAAAAATTTACATCATCTTAATGTTTTTGTCACTTTATTAAATTATACTTCTGATGGCGGTTAACGGTATAGGTTATAAGTTTGAATCGGAAGAATGAAAGGAGGTGATGAAGATGTTTAAAGGATATGTGTAAAAAATTGTTTTAAATTTAAGAAAGGAGGGAAAGAATGAGAAGATTGATGCTTATATGTTTAGTTAGTCTTTCGCTGGTCGGAATAGTTAGAGAAAATCTTTTTGCGGCCACCACGCAGGTGGATGCGTTGATTGAAAAATTGGTAGAGAAAGGGATACTTACGCGTAGGGAGGCAATAGAGTTAAAGGCGGAGATTGCTGAGGATGAAAAAATTGTAAGAGAAGAGGGATTAAAGCAGAGCCTGCCCCAATGGGTGCGTGAGATAAAATTAAAAGGTGATTTAAGATTGCGCTATCAGTATGAAAAGAGAAAAGGAAGCAATTTAAATATGGGAAATACTACCGAGCGGGAGAGGGGAAGAATAAGATTTAGACTGGGCGCAGAGACAAAGGTTAATGATCAGACTAAGGTGCATTTTGGATTAGCCAGCGGAGGAACCGATCCTCGCTCAACCAATCAGAGCTTAGAAAATACCTTTGAGCTTAAGGATATCCGGCTTGATTATGCCTATGCCGAATATGCGCCTTTTAAATGGCTAACTTTTTTAGGCGGAAGGATGAAAAATCCTCTCTGGGAACCCGGGGATATGCTCTGGGATACAGATATAAATCCTGAAGGTATTGCGGCTAAATTTATCGGGAAGCTAAATCCAAATCTTGAGTCGTATATAAATACATCCCTTTTCTTATTAGATGAGAATTCTTCCAAGGCGGATCCATTAATGTATGTATTTCAACCAGGTTTAAAATGGAAGATAAATGAGGCTATAGATTTAAATTTAGCCACAGCTTATTATGGATTTAAGAAAATTGAAGGCGCAAGCTTAGACCATAGCACAAATAAAAATACCGCTGTAAAGGATGGCGGTGGAGATTTTAACTCCATTAGTCCTAGTATTGAATTGGGAATTAAAGAGCCTCTTGGCTTAAGCATCCTGCCATATTTAGGGTTTTTTGGCGAATATGTTCATAATTTAGATGCTAAACAATCCAAAAATGGATATATGGGAGGTTTGCGGCTCGGTCATAAAAAGATCAATGATTTTGGTCAGTGGCAATTAAGATACACCTATACGCTCTTAGAAACCTATGCCTGGCCAGATGTATTTCCTGATTCTGATAGATATAGTGGAAGGACAGGTATTCGCGGACAGGAAGTGTTATTTACCTATGGTTTGGGTAAAAACTGGAATCTGGAGTTAGATTACTATCGCACTGATTTGACAAGTACTCCCGATAAAACAGAAAATCTCTTTCAAGTTGATTTAAACTTTAAGTTTTAACTAAAGAAAGGGGGTGTTTAATATGAGAAGGATGATCGGTTTAATAACAATAGGTTTGTTAATTTTAAGTTTTTGCATAGCCCAAGTCTTTGCAGCTACAAAGTTAATCAAGATTGATGGTTCAAGCACAGTCTTTCCGATTACCGAGGCAGTAGCGGAGGAGTTCCAAAAACAATATTCAGGCATCAAGATAATGGTGGGAATTTCTGGAACCGGGGGAGGTTTTAAACGCTTCTACAGAGGCGAAACCGATATCAGCGATGCCTCAAGGCCAATAAAGCTAAAAGAGGTTGAACTTTGCAAAGAGAATAATATTGGCTACATTGAACTCCCGGTTGCTTACGATGGTTTGGCTGTAGTGGTCAATCCTCAAAACACCTGGGTTGATTATTTAACTGTTAAGGAATTAAAAAAGATCTGGGAGCCTGCTGCCCAGAGAGTAATTACTCGCTGGAACCAAATAAGGTCAAGTTTTCCCAATGAAGAAATTCATCTTTTTGGTCCAGGAACAGATTCTGGGACATTTGATTACTTTACCGAAGCAATCTGTGGTGCCTCAGGTTCATCAAGGGGCGATTATACTGCTTCTGAAGATGATAATGTACTGGTTGAGGGGATTGCTTCTGACCCGTTGGCCTTGGGATATTTTGGTTTGGCTTATTACGAGCAGAATAAAGACAAATTAAAGATTGTTCCCATTGATGATGAAAATGATACAAATGGGAAAGGCCCTATTATCCCTTCACTAAAGACGGTTAGAGATTCTACCTATCAGCCTTTGGCCAGGCCAATATTTATCTATGTTTCAACTAAGGCCGCTCAGAAAGATGAGGTAAAAAAATTTGTAGAGTTTTATCTTAAAGAAGCTAAAAGACTGGTAGTTGAGGTAGGCTATATTCCTTTATCTGATGAGGCGTATGAAGCAGCTTTAGAGCGGTTTCAAAAAGGTATTACGGGTTCTGTCTTTGGTGGTAAGGGTGTCAAAATCGGAATAAAGATGGAAGAACTTCTGCGGATGGAGAAATAAAATGCTATTAAAAAGAAGATTTATTTTGAAGTTAAAAGAATTATTCATTGAGAGACTGCTCTTTTTCTTTAGTCTCTTATCAGTCGCTACTACCTTAGGGATAATTTTAGTTTTATCCTTTGAGACCTTTGAGTTTTTTAAGGAAGTGCCAATTATAAAATTCTTAACCGATACCCAATGGACACCC
>JAMWCK010000008.1 GCA_023819625.1 Candidatus Omnitrophota bacterium
ATCGGGGTAGGTGGATTTTGTGCCTTAAAGGCATTATCTACGCGAAACAATGCCCCCCAAAAGGCAAGCCGGCCATTTGATTTAGAGCGTGATGGTTTTGTCATGGCGGAGGGTTGCGGAATAGTGATTTTGGAGACATTAGAACATGCAAAAAAGAGGAAGGCAGGGATAATTGCAGAAATCGTGGGTTATGGGATGACCTGTGATGCCTATCACATTACTGCACCTGACCCTGAAGGGGATGGGGCAATGCGGGCAATGCAATTAGCCTTAAAAGATGCACGATTAAATCCCGAAGACGTGGATTACCTTAATGCCCACGGAACTTCTACCAAACTTAACGATAAAGTGGAGACGTTAGCGATAAAAAGAACCTTTGGAGACCACGCAAAAAGACTTATGGTTTCTTCTACTAAGTCTATGACCGGTCATCTCCTCGGTGCGGCGGGAGGAGTTGAGTTTGTGGTTTGTTGTCTGGTGTTGAAGGAGGGGATTGTGCCACCGACGATAAATTATGAGTACCCCGATCCTGAATGCGACCTCGATTATGTTCCGAATATTGCCCGCAAGGCAAAAGTTGATGTCTGTATGTCCAATTCCTTAGGGTTCGGTGGTCATAATGCCACCCTGATCGTCAAGAGATTCAAATAAACGAACAAAAGAACTCAACGAAAATAACGAACTAAACGAGCAAAACGAACTAAACAAAATGGGATATACAATCGCCCAGAAAATACTTTTGGCTCATGCGGATAAAAAGGATATCAAGCCGGGAGACTTTATTGAGGCAAAAATTGATTTATGTTTGGGTAATGATATCACCGCGCCTTTGGCAATAGAGGAATTTAAAAAATCCGGTTTTAAGAAAGTTTTTGACCGGAATAAAATTGCTCTGGTGCCAGACCATTTCTTGCCGGCGAAGGATCTAAAAAGCGCAAATCAGTATAAGGTCTTAGCGGATTTTGCCTCTGAGCAAGGGATTAGACATTTTTTTGCCTTGGGCAATATGGGAATTGAGCATGTCCTTTTGCCGCAGATGGGCCTGGTTGGCCCAGGAGATTTGGTTATTGGTGCGGATTCGCATACCTGTACTTACGGTGCATTAGGCGCATATGCTACAGGTGTGGGCTCTACCGATTTAGCCCGTGCCTTTGTGGATGGGAAATGTTGGTTTAAGGTTCCCCCAAGCATAAAACTTATTTATCAGGGTAGGTTAAAAAAATGGGTTTTAGGTAAGGACCTGATTTTATTTACCTTAGGTAAAATCGGGGTAGACGGTGCATCATATAAAGTAATGGAATTTTCCGGGCCGGTAATTACTAGGCTGAGCATGGATGATAGATTTACCATGGCAAATATGGCAATAGAGGCAGGGGCAAGGGCGGGGATTATTGAACCGGATGAGATTACGTTTAACTATCTTAAGTTCATAAGGGGCAAAAAAAAATTAACGCAATACGCAATACACAATACGCAATACAAAAGCGATAAAGATGCGGTTTATGAAAAAATCTATACCTGGGATGTTTCGGAATTAGAGCCACAGGTTGCCTGTCCACACTTACCGAGCAAGGTCAGACCTGCGGGGGAATTGCAGGATATTAAGATAGACCAGGTAGTAATCGGTTCCTGCACTAATGGTCGACTTTCAGACCTAAGGATTGCTGCCCAAATTTTAAAAGGAAAAAAGATTAAGCCGGGTTTAAGGTTAATTGTTATTCCGGCAACGCAAAGGATTTATCAAGAAGCAGTAAAGGAAGGTCTGGTAGAGATTTTTCTTAAGGCAGGAGGTGTTTTTTCTACACCAACCTGCGGACCGTGTTTAGGTGGCCATATGGGTGTGCTTGCTGAAGGAGAGGTATGCCTGGCAACGACAAATAGAAATTTTGTTGGTCGGATGGGTAGCCCAAAAAGTTTTGTTTATTTGTCCGGTCCGGCTGTAGCCGCAGCCTCGGCAATTACCGGCAAAATTACCCCTCCGAATTAATACAACTAACAACTTATAACTTAATAATCCATGCTTATCAAAGGTAGGGTTCATAAGTTTGCTGATAACATAAACACTGATGATATCATTCCTGCTAGATATCTGGTTTCTACCGACCCTGTTGAACTGGGTAGACATTGTATGGAAAACATTCGTGCGGATTTTGTCAAGAAGGTCAAACCAGGAGATATTATTGTCGCGGGTAAAAATTTTGGCTGTGGTTCATCAAGAGAACACGCCCCGCTGGCAATTAAGGGATGCGGCGTGGCTGCGGTTATTGCCAAAAGTTTTGCTGCCATATTTTTTAGAAACGCCATAAATATTGGATTGCCGTTTCTGGAGTTAGAGGAGATAGATGAAATAGAAGAAGGCGATTTCCTTGAAATAGATTTAGCTAGTGGTATAATAAAAAATCTAACGCAAAATCAGACCTATAAAACCGAAGCCTTCCCGGAATTCCTGCAGGAGATTGTAAAAAAGGGAGGTTTAATAAATTACATCAAGTATAAAGTAACCAGGCCGGATAAGGATTGAATGTGAGATGAACCAAAAGATGTATAAAATTGCCGTTATTCCTGGAGATGGGACTGGTCCAGAAGTTGTGGCAGAGGGTCTAAAGGTACTGGATGCGGTTTCGCGAAAATTCGCTTTTAGATACGAAACTAAAATCTTTGATTTTAGTGGTCGGCGGTATCGGGAAACGGGAAAGATAGTTGAAGATAGCGATATTGAAAAGTTACGGCAATATTCGGCAATTTTTTTGGGGGCGGTTGGAGACCCTGAGGTTAAGCCGGGGATTTTGGAAAAAGGAGTTCTATTAAAAATAAGGTTTTCTTTAGACCAATACATAAACTTGCGGCCGGTAAAACTCTATAATGCCAAATTTTGTCCCTTAAAAAACAAAGGGCCTAAGGATATAGATTTTGTAGTCGTGCGTGAGAATACAGAAGGGTTATATAAAGGTATGGGTGAGTTTAAGGATAAGGATACTAAAGATGAGGTTGCCATACAGATTTCCTATAATACCCATAGAGGTGTGGAGCGTTGTATTCGTTACGCGTTTGAATATTGCCGACGACGCAACAAGAAGAAGAAAGTGACCCTTTGTGGTAAGACCAACGTCTTAACCTATGCCTGGGATTTGTGGGAGAGGGTATTTTATGCCGTAGCCAGAGAGTATCCGGATATTCAAACTGATTACGCCCATGTCGATGCAACCTGTATGTGGATGGTAAAAAATCCCGAATGGTTTGATGTGATTGTAACCGACAATATGTTTGGGGATATTATTACGGATTTGGGGGCAATGATTCAGGGTGGTATGGGTATTGCCGCCGGTGGAAATATTAATCCCGAAGGTGTTTCCATGTTTGAGCCAATCGGTGGTTCTGCTCCTAAATATACCGGTAAAAACGTAATTAATCCACTGGCGGCAATTTGTGCTCTGGGAATGTTGCTTGAGAATATAGGTGAACATAAGGCAGCACAGGCCGTAGAAGACGCTGTGATTAAGGTTGTGCAAAAGAAATTGAAGTCTCTTTCTGCAGGCAAGATGGGCTATTCAACGCAGGAAGTAGGAGATCTCGTCGTATCCTTTCTTTAGTAAATGGGGACGTTTCCCTTTTAAGTAACCCTCAGAAATATAAAGAGTTAGAATGATAGCGACTGGCAAGATGTTGAAGAAAAGATCAAAATATAATGTCGCGGTTGTGGGTGTGGGTGCTGTAGGAATAGAGATGCTACGCGTTTTAAGACAGCGCAATTTTCCGCTTCAGGAATTACGCGTCTTTGCCCGTTCGTCTCGCGAGATTGAAATTGATGGCGAAAGATACGCCGTAAAACAGATTTCTCCTGAGGGCTTTGCGGGTATAGATATTGCCCTGTTTGCCGGAACAGAAGGAGAAAAGGGTGCGGCAGTAACTTATGCCCAGGAGGCAATAAGAAGAGGGACGTTGGTGATTGATAACGGTGCTGACTTTAGATTAGACCCAAAAGTACCCCTGGTAGTGCCGGAGGTTAATGTCCGGGATATCAAAAAACACAAAGGTCTTATTGCCAATCCCAATTGCTCAACTATTCAGATGGTGGTGGCAATATACCCCATTTATAAAAAAGTAGGGATTAAACGCATCGTGGTAACTACCTTACAGGCGGCCTCCGGTGCAGGGAGGGGTGCGGTTGAGCAATTAAAAGAAGAAACCACTATCATAACCGGAAGGGGTTTTCAGGGGCTGCGGGTTAATGTAGAAAATAAATTTTTGCCTCAGCAACTTGCCTTTAATGTCTTTCCCCATATCGGTGCTTTTTCAGATTTTGATTATACAGCAGAAGAATGGAAGTTAGTCTATGAGACAAGAAAAATTATACACGATAATAAAATTAAAATTTCTGCTACTTGTGTGCGGGTTCCTGTACAAACCGGTCATTCGGAGGCAATCTATATCGAAACCGCCCGCTACCTTACCTTAGATAAGGTGAGGGCAATTTTATCTAAGGCTCCCGGTATAGTTGTAATTGACGAGCCCAAAGATAATCTCTATCCGATGCCTTTGGATGTGGAAGGTCGAGATGAGGTCTTTATTGGTCGTATCCGGCGCGATCCTTTCAGTAAAAATGGCCTTTGGCTTTGGGTGGTTGCGGATAATTTACGCAAGGGTGCAGCCACGAATGCTATTCAGATTGCGGAATGCGTAATCTCAAATTGGAAATAGAATATGATGGCACCAATTACTGTGGTTGGCAGGTGCAAAAACGGGCAAAAAAACCCAGCATCCAAGAGGTTATTGAAAAAACCCTCCATAAGATTATACAGGAAAAAGTAAAACTCATTGGTTCTGGCCGCACTGATAGCGGGGTGCATGCCTTAGGCCAGGTCGCCAATTTTAAGACCAAATCAAACATTCCTTTGAAAAAATTACAGTATGCCTTAAACAGCAATCTTCCTAGTGATATTGTGATTAAGAAAATTAAAGAGGAAAAACCTAATTTTCATAGCCGTTTTTCGGCAAAAACAAAGCTCTATCGCTATACGATATTAAACCGAAAGTATCCTTCGGTTAGTTTAAGAAATTTCGTCTATTTCTCTCCCTATCCTTTAGACATAAAAATTATGCGCAAAGAGTCTCGTATCCTTTTAGGCAGGCACAATTTTCGCTCCTTTTCTTCGTCTGATAAAAAAACAAAAAATATGTTGCGCACGATAAAAAAAATAAGCATTGTCAAGATTAAAGATTTGATATATATTGATATTGAAGCAGATGGTTTTTTGTATAATATGGTGCGCAATATTGTCGGCACCTTGATTGAGCTGGGAAGAAAAAAATTGCCGCCCGGGAGTATGAAGAAAATCCTTTATGCCTATGACCGAAAAGGTGCGGGTCCTACTGCACCGGCGAAGGGGCTTTGTTTATTAAAGGTAAGATATTAGGGGGTTCTTTTGCAAACAAAAATGAGCCTATCCGACCTACGAAGTCGGAATGGAAAGTAAGCATTCTTTATTATGAAAGAACGAAACTTTGGAAGGAGGGAAGGAAAATGAGAAAAAAGGCATTTACCCTTATGGAGATTGTTATTGTCATAATTGTAGTGGGAATTCTGGCAACTTTAGGGATGCCCCTTTATCAAAATTTCATTGAGGATCAAAAGGCCAAGGTATGCGAAGCAAATTTAAAGGCGCAAAAAACTGCTTTGGATATTTATATGATGGAACACGATGGGGTGCCGGGAAGCTTAAGTTATATTCCACAAAGATATTTTGACCAGGCCTATAGCCTCATCTTAAAGGAAAAGGATGCCTGGAAGATAAAGCTTGCTTATTTTATTTTAGAACTGCAGGAAAAAAGCCTTGCCTTTGCCGTACCTCTGGCAAATATTTTGGGCGGTAGATTTGTCTGTCCTAAGGATAAAAACCCTTCGGCCACCCACGGTTCTTATGGAATCAATGCGGCTTTGGTGGGTATGACCGCAGCAGATTATCGTAAGTTTGAGGGACTGACAATTGCTGATTGCGAGAATCCCGCCTTTTCTAGCCTAAATGATGTAGCTAAGCGACATGCGCATTCTCAAATTTTGGGTGGCACGCAGCTACACGGACAGGGAGTTAACAATAATAATGAAGTATGCCAAATAGACCGATGGGGAATGGTTAGGGTAAAAAAGGAATAATAAAACCACGCATAAGTGAAAAATCTTTTAAAATAGATTTTACAAAGCTATAAGGTTGAAAGAAAATCATCGATATCTAAAAATTTTTATCTTTGGTCTTGCCTTTGGGTTAGTGGTTTATTTTTTTCCTTTTATTATCCCTGCCAAAATAAAATTAGGTATAGGAGATCTTGCTTATTTTTATACTTATTCTTTTTCTAAAAAATCCATAAAACTTCCTAAACTTGTTGCCATTGCCATTGATGAGACCTCTTTAAATAAAATCCCTCTGCGCTGGCCCTGGAAGAGATCAATTTATGCAACACTGCTTAAAGAGTTAGAGAAAGAAAATGTAAATACTGTAGGATTTGATTTTACCTTTGTGGGCGCTTCTGAGGATGAGAAAGATGACCGCATTTTTGCAGAAAGTTTAAAAAGTAAGACACTGCGCACTGTCCTGGCCTATTTTTTTGATTATAAAAAAGGCGAGGCAATTTTCCCCCAGAAAGAAATAAAAGATGCCTGCTTTGGTCTGGGTATGCTCAATACGCCTCAAGATGCAGATGGTCGGATGCGACGGCTGCGCACTTACATTAAGGCGAAAGATGATACCTATTATTCTTTTTCCCTTGTGCTTGCGGCGGCATTCCTTAATAAGAGGACTGAGGAGCTAAGCGCACAAATTCCCACGGCCAAAGACAATACCTTCTTTATTGATTATCTTATATTGCCAAAAGATATATTAAGGATAAGTTTTTATGATGTCTTAGAAAATTTAGAAAAATTAAAAGCGCATTACGGAAGTGATTTTTTAAAAGGCGCCCTGGTTTTGGTGTATCCGCAGGCAGAGATTTTTCACGATGCCTATACTACTCCTTTAGGAAGAATCCCTGGCGGAATTTTACATCTTAATGGCGCAGTAGATATTATCACTTCTCATTTTATGCGACAGGTAGATATTTTATTTCTCTTATTTTTGCTTTTGTCTTTGATAGCAATAACTTATATAAGCACCTATTGGGGTTTTCTTTCTGGGGCAATACTTACTTTAGGGTTAATTTTTATTAATTTCTGGGTCTTTGTATTTTTTGCACTAAAAGGACTTAAATTTGATTTTGGGACGCTTGCGGCCTTTTGCCTTTTATTTTTTATTCTTAATAGTCTCTATAAATACTTCTATTTTCTCTCCCAGCTTTTAAAGATAAAAGGTAAGTTAACGCTTGACCCATTAAGGAATCTTTTTACCCTGCGCTATTTTTATTACCGCTTAGAATTAGAACAAAAGAAAGTCTACGTACGCAAGGATTTATATCTGGTTTTTATTTATTTAGAGTCATTTAAGGAATTAACCGCTCAATTTTCACTAGAAAAACAAAAACTCCTTTGGCAAAAAATACATTCCGCCTTTTTGCTTAAAAATAGCTTCTGGTCGGTTTATAGTCCGCAGGAGCTTGTGGGCGGTGCAGTTGTTTTGCGTAACAAAGCAGATTTATATCTGCGCGGTTTAAGAAATAACTTAGAGGTTCTTCTGCAGGAAAACGGTCTTGGCTGTAAAGTAAAATTAGGTTATTTAAAGTTTAACAAAGTCTACCCCATAAAGGAACTGCTTTTGGTTATCTTTAAGCATTTAAGAAATACTACTGAAGAGATAACTTTATTTAAAGATAAGCAGTTGAATCAGATGTTAGGAATAACCGCTCAGGCAAAAGCAAAAGAAAAATTTTTTGCGGCGCTGGATGAGGATATTGAAGAAAAAAACCGACAGCTCTTATTACTCCTTGAGGATTTAAACAAAGAGTATACCAAAAGCAAAGAGGCTTTTTTCCAGATTATCACTTCTTTAGTTAATGCCCTGGAGGCACGCGATCCTTATACCCAAGGTCACTCCCAGCGCGTCTGTAATTATGCCTTAAAAATTGCCCAAAGATTAGGCTGGTCAGAGGAGGAGAAAGAAAAACTAAGAAAAGCAGCACTCTTGCATGATTTAGGCAAGATCGGTATACCTGATAGTATCTTACATAAAAAAGGTACGCTTACTGAGGAGGAGTTTGATTTTATCAAAAAACACGAGGTGATCGCAGTTAAAATTATTGAACCGCTTAAGGAGATGAACGAAATTTCACCCTGGATTTTATATCATCATGAAAGATGGGACGGCAAGGGATATCCTTATGGCCTCGCCGGAGAGGCAATACCTTTGGGCGCACAGATTATTTCTTTGGCCGATGTATTTGATGCTCTTATCACCGGCAGGGATTATAAGAAAGCATTTTCTCCCCAGGAAGCAATAGAGGAAATTATCCGCAACAAAGGCACTCAATTTAATCCTCAACTCGTTGACATTTTTACTGATCCGCGGTACAAAATTATTTAAAATTAACAAGCCCATACTAACCGCTCCCTAAGGCATGTTAACTTACCCTATCCGACTTCGTAGGTCGGAAGGTTAAAGATGACATTTTTATCTTGCAACAACAGGTGGATAAGGAGGGTTGACAAAACAAGAAATTTAATATATATTTGTAGGATATCTAAGGGGGTAAGATGGATAAACTTACGCTAAGGGATATTGATCTAAAGAATAAGATGGTTTTAATGCGTGCGGATTTTAACGTGCCACAGGATGCGGATTTAAAGATTACCGATGATACACGGCTGCGGGCGACATTGCCGACAATAAGATATATTTTAGAAAAAGGGGCAAAAAAGTTAATTCTGATGAGTCATTTAGGTCGACCTGAGGGAAGGCGGGTGGATAAATATAGCCTAAGGCCAGTGGCAGAGCGTCTTAAGGAATTATTAGGTAAGCCCGTAAAATTCCTTGATGACTGTGTGGGTGAGGAAATTAAACGTCAGATACAGATGGTCCCAGAGAAGGTAATCTTATTGGAGAACTTAAGGTTTCATCCTGAGGAGGAGGCCAATGACCTAAATTTTGCTAAGGAATTGGCATCTTTAGCAGATATTTACGTCAATGATGCCTTTGGCACTGCCCATCGTGCACATGCTTCTACTGAAGGTATAGCGCATTATCTAAAGGCAGTAGCAGGATTTTTATTAGAAAAAGAGATTCGATACTTAGGCGGGGCATTAGAAAATCCACAAAGGCCATTTGTGGTTATTTTGGGTGGGGCAAAGGTTTCGGATAAAATCGGTGTAATTAAAAACTTATTACCTAAATGCGATCGCCTTTTAATTGGCGGGGGCATGGCCTATACATTCTTAAGGGCACAAGGTAAGTCTATCGGTAATTCAAAATTAGAAGAAGAAAAGATAGATTTAGCCAAAGAGATTTTATCTCAGGCTCAACAATTAAAAAAAGAAATTTTATTACCCCAAGATAATGTGGTGGTAGATAAAATAGACCCCTATGTCAAAGCAGAAATTGTTGGCGACCAGATTCCTGAGGGAAAGATTGCGGTGGATATCGGACCAAAGACCATAAAGTTATTTCAGGATAAACTAAAAGATGCCAAGACGATTGTCTGGAATGGTCCTTTAGGCATTTTTGAAATGGATGCCTTTGCCCAAGGAACAGCCGAGATCGCCGGATATATTTGCGGCTTAAACGCAACCACGATTATTGGTGGAGGAGATACTGCCGCGGCAGTAGCCAAATTTAAATTAGAAGATAAAATGACGCATATTTCTACCGGCGGTGGCGCAAGTCTTGAATATTTAGAGGGCAAGACCCTACCAGGAATTGCTGCCTTGACGAAGAGATGAGAAAGACAATTATTGCCGGAAACTGGAAGATGTATAAGACTATAAGCGAGGCAATAGAACTGGCCAATGGGTTAAAAAGGGAGCTTTTTAAGTTAGATGCGCAGGATATAGATATCGTGTTGTGTCCACCTTATACCGCTTTATCCGAGGTTTCTGAGGTAATTGCAGATTCGAATCTTAAGCTAGGTGCACAGGATTGTTTCTTTAAGGATGAAGGTGCCTTTACCGGAGAAATTTCGCCTTTGATGTTGAAGGATGTGGGGGTGAAATTTGTGATTATTGGCCATTCGGAGCGCCGACAATATTTTGGTGAAACCAATGAGAGCATAAATAAAAAAACAAAGGCAGTGTTAAGACATAATCTTATTCCCATTGTCTGCGTGGGTGAGACAGAGGAAGAGAGAGAAAGGGGTTTGACCTTTCAGGTGTTAGATGATCACATCAGAAATGGACTGAAGGATTTAACCGAAGAACAGATAGGCCAGGTTGTGATTGCCTATGAGCCGGTCTGGGCAATCGGAACTGGCAGGACCGCAACCAGCACCCAGGCACAAGAGGCACAGAGATACATTAGAGATTTATTGGCTAAATTCTATAATAAAGAGATTGCGGAGTCTATTCGCATCCAATATGGCGGAAGTGTCAAGCCCGAAAATATTGTGGAATTGATGCAAGAGCCGGATGTAGATGGGGCATTGGTCGGAGGTGCAAGTTTAAGCGTGGATTCTTTTGCGGCAATTGTAAAGAGGGCAAACGAGGTTAAAAAATGACCGGTTTAATTATTGCTCTACATGTAATTATCTGTATTTTACTAATTATTATTATCTTAATTCAGGCCGGCCGGGGTGGGGGATTAGTGGAAAGTTTTTCGCAAGTAGAATCTATATTCGGAACTAGGACTAATTCCTTTCTTACACGCACCACTACAACCCTGGCAATTCTTTTTTTTATTACCTGTATTCTCCTGGCGTTAATCTCTGCCCGCCAGAGTCGTTCTTTAATGCGGAATCTAAGGCCGCAGGCAGAACCTGCGGAGGCCACCACGAACATCCCTTCGTCTTCAAATAGTCCGGATGCCTCTCAAGTCCAAAGATAATCTCTTCTGGGTTTTTGTCTTAAGTAGTGCGGTTTATTTTACTCAAGGGATAGAAGCCTTACCTTCTCAGGGTTTATTTTATTACCTTAAAGAGACCCTACATTACTCTGCACAGAAAATTATGGTCCTTTCCAGCTTTACAATCTTTGCCTGGCTGGTCAAACCGTTAATCGGCTATATCATTGACAATTTTTTTAACAAAAGGGCCTGGATCTTTATTGCCTTAGGTCTTGATATTGTGGTCACATTTTTCTTAGGGATATTTAGTTTACCCATTATTATTTTGGTTATGCTTTTGGCAGTAAATTCTGCGAATTCTGCATTTCGCGATGTGGCTGTGGATGGGATTATGTGCGTAGAGGGCAAAAGATATAATGCCACGGGAAAAATCCAGAGTGTACAGTGGATAGCTATTACCCTTTCTGGTTTACTTACGGGAATAGGTGGAGGATTAATTGCCCAGAAGTGGGATTATAAGGTAGGATTCTTATGTCTAATTCCGGTTTATATTCTTGTAGGGATTACTGCATATTTCTACAAAGAAGAAACTGCAACCGTTATAAGTAGCCGACTGAGATTATTAAGTCATCTAAAGCCGCTTCTAAGTGATAGAAGACTTTTGGTTGTGGGTTTATTCATTTTTCTTTATAAGTTTTCCCCTTCTTTTGGCACGCCGCTTTTTTTTATTCAGCGCGATACCTTTAAGTGGTCTAAAGTCTGGATTGGTGCCTTAAGCACAATCAGTACACTTTTTTCCGTTTTTGGGGCTTTATTGTATTATAGGTTTAGCCAGAAGATAAGGCTTAAAAACTGGCTCTTTTTCTCTGTATTTTTAGGGGCAATAACAAGCTTAAGCTATCTTTATTATACACCCTTGACCGCAGTAGCTTATGATGTGGTTTATAGTCTTGTAGGTATGTTTATCTTTCTTATGATTATGGACTTTATGGCGAGGAATACCACGCCGGGTTTTGAAGCGACGTCATTTGCACTTTTATGTAGCATCAGTAATTTGGCGCTTATTGCCAGCAACTTATCCGGGGCCTTTCTCTTGCCGAGAATTGGCTTAAAATGGTTAATTGTAATTTCTTCCTTAAGTAGTTTCCTTTGTCTACCTTTGATTAATAAAATCCGCACTTGAAGCGACCAGAATTTATAGTATAATAAAGAAACTATGTTGTTAATATTAAAACCATATCTACTTAGTTTTATTCCGATTTTTGTTGCCGTAGATGCTATTGGAAATATTCCGCTTTTTCTTTCTCTTGTGGAAGGCGTAACTAAAAACCAGAGGCGCAAGATTATCGTGGAGTCGGTAAGTACGGCAACTATTGTTGCGGTTCTTTTTATGTTTGTAGGTAAAGGGATCTTGCGTTTGCTGGGAATTACTATTTCTGATTTTCAGATTGCCGGAGGGGTGTTATTATTTGTGATCGCGGTGCGGCTTTTGCTTCCGGGGGTAGATAAGAATTTTTTGGTTAAAGGTCACGATAAGGATGTAGGAGTTTTTCCTTTAGGTACACCTTTAATCACCGGACCGGCGGTATTGACCACCACCTTAATGATGCTGGACCGCTTTGGCGTGGTTGCTACCTTTATTTCTTTGCTCTTAAATATGCTCATTGTTTGGATTACCTTGATAAGGGCAGATTTTATTATGCAGTTAATGGGTACGAGTGGCACGCGTGCATTCGCTAAGATTATGTATATCTTATTAGCCGCAATTGCAGTGATGATGGTTAGGTTAGGCATAACCACAGCGTTATTAAGATGATGCATAAGGTCTTAACCTTTATTATGGCAGGCGGAAAGGGAGAACGGCTTTATCCTTTGACGCGAGACCGCACTAAACCCGCGGTTCCCTTTGGTGGGATATACCGGATTATTGATTTTACTTTGAGTAATTGTATTAATTCCGGATTACGCAAGATTTATGTACTTACGCAGTATAAATCCGCATCTCTACAGCGACATATCCGTTTGGGATGGAATATCTTGCCTTCGGAATTAGGTCAATTTATTGAAATCTTACCTGCCCAACAGCGTATGGGTGAGACCTGGTATCTGGGTACGGCGGATGCGGTTTATCAAAATCTCTATACTTTAGAAATTGATCAACCTGATGAGGTTTTGATTTTAGCTGGTGACCATGTCTATAAGATGAATTATTTTCAGATGATTGATTTTCACCGCCAGTCGAATGCAGATTTAACTGTAGGGGTAGTAGAGGTGGAAAAGGAAAAATCTTCCCAGTTAGGGGTGGTAGAGGTTGATGCAATGAGTATGGTTAGGGGTTTTCAGGAAAAGCCAAAGGACCCCCGGGTGATACCGGATAGTCCGGATAAAATATATGCCTCTATGGGAATATATGTTTTTAAGCATCCTATAATTGAAGAGGAATTACAAGAGGATGCTCGCAGAGGGGATTCTACTCATGACTTTGGCAAGGATATTATCCCCCAGATGCTAAAAAAAAGTTTGAGGGTTGTAGCGTATAATTTTTCCCGCCAAACTCATCAGATAATGGGGAAAGGGACAGGAATCAAGGAAGGTGAGTGTCTGCCGCCATATTGGCGAGATATCGGAACCATTGATGCCTATTATGAAGCGAATATGGATTTGATCAAGGTTGAGCCGATATTTGACCTTTATGATAAAGATTGGCCAATCAGGACTTATCAGGAGCAATTTCCACCGATGAAGACGGTGCATTCACAAGAAGAAATTGCGGGTAGGATTGGGTTGGTTTTGGATTCTATAGTTTCAGGTGGCTGTGTGGTAAGCGGAGGGAAGATACAACGTTCTATACTTTCTCCTAATGTTAGGATAAATAGTTATTCCGAGGTATATGATTCAATTTTGATGGAAGGGGTAGATGTAGGAAGATATGCCAAAATAAAACGCGCAATTATTGATAAAGATGTCCGTATCCCTCAGGGTAAGGTTATTGGCTATGACCTCAAAGAAGACAAAAAGAGATTCCACGTTACCGAATCAGGAATTGTCGTTGTAGCAAAAGGAACAGAGATTAAGTAAGTAGATAGGGTTTGGGATGATTAGGAAGGCAAAAATAAGAGATATAAAGCAGATCCAGGGGCTTATAAATTACTTTGCAAAAATGGATTTGATGCTTCCGCGTTCGCTAAATGAACTTTATGAGCACTTAAGAGATTTTTGGGTGGTAGAGGAGAAAAATAAAATTGTTGGTTGCGCTGCCTTACATTTATCCTGGGATAAATTAGCAGAAATAAAGTCTCTGGCGGTTATCAAGAATAGGCAAAGAAGGGGCATTGGAACGATGCTGGTTAATACCTGCTTAGAAGAGGCAAGGGAATTAGGTGCAAAAGAGGTGTTTGTTTTAACTTATAAGCCTGAATTTTTTAAAAAGTTTGGATTTAGAAAAATTAAGCACTCTTTTCTTCCTCATAAAATCTGGGCAGAGTGTATTAAATGTCCTAAGTTTCCTAATTGTCAGGAAATAGCAATGGTCAGGCGTTTATAAAATAGTTATAGGGACACCCTTTGTGCTAATCAGGAGGGTCTCCCTAATAAGTACCAATTTTAACGAGGAGAGAAAGATGGACTATTTATTAACTGATGAACAGAAGATGGTTAAAGAATTAGCGCATAAAATTAGCGAGGAGAAAATTCGTCCGGTGGCGGCAAAATATGATCAAACAGAAGAATATCCCTGGGATGTGATAAAGGTGATTGCCGATGCTGATCTATTCGGGATATTTATTCCTGAAGAGTTTGGGGGTATGGGGGTAAGCATTATGAATTTGTGTTTGGCGACAGAAGAGTTTTCTCGTGCTTGTGCAGGAATTGCGGTTTGTTATGCTGCCTCGGCATTGGGGACCATACCGATAATTCTTTTTGGTAGTGATAAACAAAAGAAAAGGTATTTACCCGATTTAAGCAAAGGCAAAAAGCTTGCTGCCTTTGCCGTTACTGAGCCAGAAGCCGGCTCGGATGCTTCCGCGATTAAAACCACCGCAAGAAAAGAAGGTAACTATTATGTTTTGAATGGGCTTAAACATTTTATCACCAATGGTGGAGATGCAGAAGTTTATGTAGTGATTGCTATGACCGATAAATCCAAGGGCGCACGGGGGGCCTCAGCATTTATTTTAGAAAAGGGGATGCCGGGATTTAGTTTTGGCAAGAAGGAAGAAAAGTTAGGTATCCGCGCCTCATCAACCCGCGAGTTGATTTTCACTGATTGTAGGGTACCCGAAGAGAATCTCTTAGGCAGAGAGGGAATGGGCTTTATTATTACGATGAAGACCTTTGATATGTCACGGCCGGGGGTAGCGGCTCAGGCATTAGGTATTGCCCAGGGTGCTTTGGAATTGGCCGTAAAATACGCCAAGCAAAGACACCAGTTTGACCGACCCATTTCTAGTTTTCAGGGGATTCAATGGATGCTTGCGGATATGGCTACAGAAATTGAAGCAGCCAGGGCCTTAGTCTATGCTACTGCGCGGATGATTGATGCAGGTATTAAAGACATTGCTAAAGAATCAGCTATGGCTAAGATGTATGCCTCGGATGTGGCGATGAGAGTTGCGGTTGATGCCTTGCAGATTTTTGGCGGCTACGGTTATATGCGTGATTATCCGATCGAAAAATATCTGCGCGACGCCAAGATTACCCAGATCTACGAAGGCACGAACCAAATTCAGCGCAATATTATTGCTCTGCACTTAATCAAGGAGATAGCGAAATAAAATTATGTGCGAAGTTTCGCTTCGTACAGGGATAAAACAATGAATATTATTGTCTGCATCAAACAGGTTCCCGAGACTACCGAGGTGAAGATTAATCCCGAAACCAACACCTTAATTCGCGAAGGGATTAAGTCAATTATTAATCCCTTTGATATGTATGCTATTGAAGAGGCGGTGCGTCTTAAGGAGAGGTTTGGGGCAAAGACCACAGCGATAAGTATGGGACCACCGCAGGCAGAGATGGCCTTACGCGAGGCAATTGCTTTAGGGATTGACGAAGGAATTTTAATCTCTGACCGCGCCTTTGCCGGAAGTGATACCTGGGCAACAAGTTATACCTTAGCCAGCGCGATAAGAAAAATCGGGGTATTTGATTTGATTATTTGCGGTAAACAAGCATCTGACGGAGATACTGCGCAGGTCGGACCGGGGATTGCCGGGCATTTAGACATTCCCCAGGTAACCTATGTTAAGAGAATTGAGGCAATTGAGCCATCTCCTTCTGAAGTTAAGGATAAAGACGCAGGAAGGGGTTGGATGCGGGTAGAAAGAATGATGGAAGAGGGTTTTGAGGTGATTGAAACGTCCTTACCGGCATTAATTACTGTGGTTAAAGAGATCAATGAGCCACGCCTGCCTTCACTAAAAGGAATGCTGCGGGCAAAGAATACAAAGATTACTTGTTGGACGCAAAAGGATTTAGATTTAGATCCCCAGGATATTGGTTTGGCGGGTTCACCTACGCAGGTGGTCAAGATTTTTAATCCTCCATCGCGCAGCGGTGGGCAGATTCTTACCGGGGAAGTAGATGAGGTAGCGAAAAAGTTAGTAGATTTATTAAGACAAGAGATTATCAGTAATTAAAACTAAAAATGTCTATTCAGATTATTAGCGAAAGATGCAGTGGTTGTGGTTTATGTCTTGAGGCCTGTCCGTTTGCTGCTATTCGCATTATTGATAAAAAGGCAGTTATTGAATTAGAAAAATGCAATCTCTGCGGCGCCTGTGTCACCACCTGTAAATTTAAGGCCATAGTGCTTGAGAAACCGCAGACGAGTCAGCGGATAGCCCAGATAAAGGATTATAAAGGTATCTGGGTCTTCATTGAACAAAAAAAAGGTAAGATCCAGCCGGTTGCTTATGAATTGTTAGGTAAAGCGCAAGAGTTAGCAAAAAAACTGCAGTGTGAAGTAAGCGGTGTTTTAATCGGAAACAATTTGGCTGGCCAAATTGATGAATTATTCTGGCGGGGCGCGGATAATGTTTATCTGGTAGAGGCGCCCGAAGTTGCGCAGTTCCAAGACGAGCCCTACACGAATATCTTAGTAAGACTCATTCAGAAGTATAAACCCGAGATTGTGCTTTGTGGAGCGACGGCCATTGGTCGGTCTTTAATTTCGCGGGTGGCAGTAAAGTTAAAGGCGGGATTGACCGCTGACTGCACGGGTTTAGATATTGATCCCAAGAAGAAAATTCTGTTACAGACCCGTCCGGCATTCGGGGGAAATATTATGGCAACCATTATCAGCCCAAATTTCCGGCCACAGATGGCTACGGTTAGACATAAGGTAATGCAACCTATGGAACCGGATAAAAGAAGAAAGGGCAAGGTGATCAAGGAGAGTTTTGGTAGCGAGGTATATTTTTCCCGCGCTAAACTTTTGGAGGTAGTGGAGGAGATTGAATCCACGACAAATTTAGCCGAGGCAGACATTATTGTCTCTGGTGGCCGGGGAATGGGGGGAAGAGAAAATTTTAAAATTTTAGAAGAACTTGCCCAGGTTTTAGGTGCAGCAGTAGGTGCCTCGCGTGCGGCGGTAGATGCCGGCTGGATGCCTTATTCTCATCAGGTGGGCCAGACCGGAAGAACGG
>JAMWCK010000009.1 GCA_023819625.1 Candidatus Omnitrophota bacterium
TCAATAACAACGCATGGCAGGGCCGATGATAAAATTGACATTACAGAATCGGGTCACTACGCTATTAGTTATTTCCTCTTTACTTTTCATCAGTGCCTTTACCTTTATTCAGCTTAACAATCAGATTGACAACATCAACCGCTATAACTCCTATCAGGCAAATCTCTCTAGCATCATTGTAAAAAATTCCTTAGAGAATATCCTGCGACAGACGACCCATGCTTCTCTTGAGCCATCTGGATATCTCCAATCCAGTCTCCTACAACTTAAGGAGGCAGGGGTAGTCAAAGACGCACTAATTTTTAATAAAGAAGGAAAAATCCTCGCCTGCGCAGAAAGTAGTCTTATAGGCAAAACAGTGCGCTATAAAGAAATTGGCAGGTTTTCCGATTTAGAATATCTGGCTGCAGAAGGCAAATGGTTTATCGCGAAAATAGATAAGGCTAAAAAGCGCCTAGATATGTATCTGGCAATAAAAACCGAAACCAATACACCTGTTGCCTATGTGGCAAAAATCTCTTTTTCTTTGGGCAACATCCAGGAGGCATTGCTTTTGGTCTATAAACCTGTAATTTTAACCACAATCATTATCATTTTATTGAATATATTTTTGGGATTCCTAATTTCTAAAACCGTAATCGGTCCGATAAAAATATTAAATGAGGTAACCAAAATTATTGCCGCCGGAAACCTTACAGTAAGAACAGATATCCACACGCATGATGAATTGCAGGAATTGGGAGAGACATTTAATTATATGACCACAGAATTAATCAAAATGAAGGAACGTGCAGAAAATGCTAATCCTTTAACTAAATTACCCGGTAATATTGTTATCCGTGAAGAGGTAGAAAAAAGGATTAAAGAGAATCGGCAATTCGTAGTGATATATTGCGATTTAGATAACTTTAAGGCCTTTAACGATAAGTATGGTATTGCCAAAGGTGATGAGGTAATAAAACTTACCGCAGATATCTTTAAAGAAGCTGTTAAGGCTATGGGTAACCCGGATGATTTTGTAGGCCATGAAGGAGGAGATGATTTCATTTTACTTACTACTCCTGATAAGGTCGAAGGCATAACTGATTATATTATAAAAGAATTTGATAAGCATGTGCGTAACCTCTATAATCCCGAAGACTTGAGTCAAGGATACATAATCTCTACTGCCAGGGATGGCACAATTAAGAAATTTCCCATCATGACCATATCGCTAGCGGGTGTAACTAATGCCCATCGAACTATCACCAGTTATACCCAAGTGACAAATATTGCTGCAGAGGTAAAAAAGAAAGCAAAGAGTATTGAAGGTAGTGTGTTTGTGTTGGATAAAAGAAAAGATTAATATGGCTTTTGGTTACTCCTGTTGGAAAAAGAGTGGTTCGGGAGGACAGAGATCAAGATTATTGTTTGAAATTGTTGGCGAAGAAGGCTCTACCTGGGATATCTCAGGCCCATTTTCTGCAAAAGCAATAGATATCCCCCATCCCAAAATAAGCAATAGCCTCATCACTTTAAGTATCTTATTATACCCCCTCATCTCACACCCCTATTATAAGTATGCCATATAAATAGTCCTCAGTCAACTCCAGGGACAACTTTCTTAGATTAACCTCAAAAGTAATGTTCCTAATAATTGTTGGAATTTACGCATATGGATTAACTTTAAAATTATGGCTGAATGCCGGTCAAAACTACCAAATTTTTCTAAGATATTTTTATTCTTCTTTAAGAATTTAAATATATTATATAAACCACCTTCATCTAAATCTTCATACAGACGTTTTACCTTTAGACCCATCTCTATTTCTTTACCAAATTTACTTCGCCATATAGATTCATAATTATGAATCTCTCCCCTCACTATACAATCACAAAGAACTTCTGCACAACGCATACCATAATAAATTCCACCGTGAGTTAAGGGCTTAACCTGACATGCTGCATCGCCCACCAAGGCAAGATTATCTTTTTGTGTCTGGCAAAAACCCAAAGGGAGAATACCGCCAAATTTTTCTAATATTCTACCCTGTAAATTTATCTCTTTTAAAAATTCAATAAGAGACTGATATGGGTTATTCCCAATAATACCAATGCGGCAAATATTTTCTGTCTCAGGGATAACCCAGGCAAAGAAAGGTTTTTTTAAGTATACCTTTACCTGATGTCTTTTTATGTTATCTGTCTCTAATCTTACCTGGGCAGCAGAATAATACTGAACATTATCCTGAAAGTTAATTGTCTTACGTAAGAGAGAATTTGCCCCATCTGCACCAATAATAATATCCGCATAGATATCGCCCTTATCGGTGATGGCGATATAGCCATTTTTATCTTTTTTTATACTGAAAAACCGTGTACTGTAATTTATATCTAAATTCTTGCTTAAATTATGATCAAATTTTTTACGGTCTAAAACAATGGCTACCTCTTTCTTCATTATCTGGAAGGTATCGCCATTTAAATAAATCTGGGCACTGTCTATCCAGTTAATAATAGAATCTTCGGAAAACTTAATCTGCGCCTCATCAAATACAGAGCGGCTTACCAGTCCGGCACAGTGGAGGGGCTCGCCACTAGAGGGATGTTCCTCAATTAAGCTGACTTTTAAAAAGGGAGCTTGTCTTTTTAAAAGATGTGCCAAATAGCAACCTACTGGACCTGCTCCCACAATTAATATCTTCTTCATTTAGAAAAATGATTCTGGGACTACAATCGTATCGCCCGGCTTAAGGATTATATCAAAACTCTTATCGCCTTTCATAATGGCGGATATCTTTATATGTAAGATACGTTTTTTGTTATTCTCCATACGGATAATCCGCGTTCCATCCACCGCAGCGATTTTAGTAAAACCTCCTGCCAGAGCAATTGCTTCTAAAACCGTAAGGTCCTTTCTTAATATATAACTTCCAGGTTTATTTACCTGACCCAAGATAGATATCCTGCCATATTCCTCTACAGATACTACGTCGCCTGGTTTTAAAATAATGTCTTTTGACCTATCTACCCTTTCCGTAACCTCTGTAGTATCAACTTCAAAAACCTGCTCTTTATCGTCAATCTTGCGAATAATCTTAACTTTAGCCGGATTACCCACTTCCGTAAAACCGCCTGCCAAGGCAATCATCTCGGTAACAGAAAGTTTACCCCTTAACTCGTATGAGCCAGGATTCTTTACCTGACCCAGGACAACCACCTTAGCATACTCTTTAACAAATACACTTACGTGGGGATCTACCAGATAATCCTTGGCTAATAACTCTTTTATCTTGTTTTCTAATTCACGTACAGATAGGCCTTCCACCTTAATATTGCCTAAAAGAGGATAATTAACTGTGCCATCTTCAGAAACGCGGACTACCTTGGTAAGATCAGGCTCATTATAAACACTAATCTCCAAAACATCATTGGGGGAAATAACATACTCTTTCTGATCTTCTTGACTTAACACCAAAGAAGTAAAGACTGATAAAATAATTATCCCCAGAAGATAAAATTTCTTTCGCATTTTAGAAACTCCCTTTTAATTTTAAAGATAAGATATGATTAACATAATCGTTGGCATCAATATTGGAATCTCTTTCTTTATAAGTATATTCTAAAGCTGTGTAAAGCCATCTTTTTAAACCATATTGTAGTGCTGAGGTCAAGCCATATAATTTATCTTCTCGGGAAGGCTGTGTACCTACATATTCATCATCCTGATAGAAACCATTAAGCCTTAAATTCAATTTAGGGTTAAAGGCAAAATTATTTACAATACCTAAATCCATTATTACGGTATCATAGTAATTCTGATTCACATTTATAGACTGTTTAGCCGTCTTTTCCAGCTTTAAAAGAAAGGCAGTTCTTTCTTTAAATTGATAATGTAAATCTATGCCCAAAACTGGCTTATTCCAATCTGCCCTTGAACGATATATACGATACTGATAACCTGCTTTCATAATTCCGGTAATTTTAGAGGTAATCTCGCCTTTTAAACCAAACCAAGACTGATGATAATTTGCGTTTTTAGAAGGGTGTGGTTCTTCGGTATAGAGGATTATTCCGTGGTCGTATTCAAAGAGGAGCTTACTCTTAGGTGCCAAATTAATATATCCAGTAATACTAAATATATTTTCATTATAATTATTTTCCTGCTTATAATCCTGTTCATAAAAATAATCGTAGCGTCTAAAGCCTAAATCAAAGGCAAGACGATTGTATTCTGCACCTAAACTCATATCAAAATCATTAGCCCGATAATCTACTACGCCCTCAGTTCCTTCAGTAATATCGCTATTTAAAAATATATCATCTCTGAATTTATCATAAAGGTTAAAATGATAATGGCTAAAATAATGCTTGAGGACAAATGAAATATAAGGATTCTGGGAATTTAGAGAGCTATGTTTTAGATAAGAAGTAAATCTTGTCCCTAAATCAAGTTCGAGGAGCGTATCTTCCTTAGAAAGAGAAAACTTAATACCGGGGGTGGAGGTGTTAATATAATCGTATTTTTTGGCGGGTAATAAAAAAATGTTGTGATTATAAGTATTCTCTATTTCTAAATAAGGATGTAAATGCCGTATTAATTTTAGTTGGGAGAATTTTTCTTTAGACACCTCTTCTGATTCCATTATCTCCTGTGCCCTTTTAAATCCTTCTTCTATGGCCTTATTTTTCTCTAACTGGCTTAATAAGGCAATTATTTGCTCGTTTCGGGCAGAACTAAACTCTTGGGCAAAAATAATGGTATTGCTAAAGAAAAGAAATATCCCGACCGTTATAATAAAAGATGATACTTTTATTTTCTTCATACCCTTTGTCTCTTCTTAATAGTTAATGATGTTTTACTAAAAATCTCTCTGCATTTCTCAAGATAATCCTAGAGGATAAAATTTACTCTGTCAAGAAGAAATGTCTCTTTCGTTCTCTTAAGCCGCCTAAGGTAAATCTCTTTTTTAGCTACCGGCCATCAAGGCATTATCCATTTCTCCCTCAAACTTCCCCCAGGCGGCGGTGAGAGTTATTACAAATGATCGGGCAAGTAGCTCTATATCCCATAAGAGATTGTACTTTTCTACATACCAGAGGTCAAATTTAATTTTCTTCTCCACGGACGCATCGTAGGCGAGAAAAACCTGGGCCGGACCAGTTAGGCCGGGTTTTACCTTAAATCTTAAATGATAATTAGGAATATCTCTTAAATATCTCTCCACTAAAACCTTTCGCTGTGGCCTAGGTCCGACAAAGGACATCTCTCCCTTTAAAATATTAATTAACTGAGGCAATTCATCCAAGGCCGTCTTGCGCAAGAATCTTCCGATGACGGTTACCCGGGAGTCATTTTTTTTTGCCCATACCGGCCCAGTTATCTTTTCTGCCTCCTTTATCATTGACCGAAATTTTATCTGCCTAAACTCTTTACCTTCTAAGCCAATGCAATCTTTAAAGAAAAAAATGGGCCAACCTTCTTCCAGAAAAATAAAAATCATCAGCAATAAGAAAACTGGACTGAATATCAAAATTCCTATATAAGCAAGAATCATATCAAATATTCTTTTGGCAAAATCTCTATACATTACTACTTTAGAGATTCTTCTTTCTCTTTTTTCTAAAAAGATATTCGTTATTACCTGTTCTCTTAGTTAATTTTATCTTAACTAATTCAAAATCAGAAGCAAGAAAATTTATAACTTCTGAGGGATTGGCGAATTCATAGGGTAGGCCTCCTAACCAATCGCGCACATCTGTAAGAAAAACCATACCCCTCTTCTGTCCGTAATTAGCAACTCTCTTAATAGGATTATTTAACTTCAACAATAAGAAGATAATATAACTGATAATAAAAACTATTTGCATAATATATTTTATTGCTTCAGGAGACCTATTATAAAATCTCTTTATTTTTAGCCAAAAAAATGAACCAAAGGGCCCATCTTTTTTATTGTAGATGGCTAAATAAAGTAAGCCATCTTCTTTTACTAAAGTAGCGGTATTCTTCAATGCCTGCCACATATTTCCTGTATGATGCAATACTCCCCAGGCATAGACAATATCAAATCGGGGTAATTTAGAAATGAATCCCTCGTCTAAAATTGAACCTTCATATATATGCCAATTGGAAGGTCTTCCTGCTCTCTCGTAAAAATAGCGACAGCATCTTACAGAAAATTTATCTATATCAAAACTGATAACCTCTTTTACCCCGGCTAAAAAAGCGCCATAAGAGAATATCCCACTTCCACAGCCCACATCTAAAAAGCTCTTTCTTTTAAGGTTATCTAATGCCAAGAATTTTAAGAGAGAATCCTTGGCTGTCTCTATCCTCTTTTCATTTACAAACTTAAGAAATCTTTGCCAATTTTTACCGAACTCAAAATGGTCTCTTTGCATCCTGAGTTAAATTGTTAATGAATCTTTGTTTTCTTTATACCAAAGACTAAATACCAGAAGTCCCCAGATTTGTCGACTAAGGTCCTTTTCCTTCTTATTATGGATACTAATTATTTCTTTGATTGTTCCCATATCAAATAAACCGCAACCTTTTATTGCCTCACTAAATAAATTATCAAAGACTATCTCTTTTAATTCTTCCTTCAGCCATCTTGCTAAGGGTATGGAAAAACCTGCTTTTCTACGATGAAGGATCGAGAAGGGAAGTATTTTTCGCATCGTCTTTTTTAAGAGATATTTTTTAATCCCAAATCTTACTTTCCATCTGCTAGGCAGAGTAGCCATAAATTCAATTACCTCTTCATCAAGCAAAGGAACACGTGCCTCTAAAGAATTTAACATTGACATCCTGTCTACTTTTACTAGTAAATCATCGGTTAAATAAAACTTAAAATCCAAATAGAGGAGATCATTTAAGCTATCGCCTGAATTTCGTAAAGACAGATTTTTTATAAAAAGCACAAGGGGATTATTTGATTCTATATCCTGAAATCTCCGGAATAACTTCTTAAGTGTATCTTGACTAAAGATCTTATGCCACTGATAATGTGCTTCTGCTGGAGCAAGACTTAAACCCTCTATGAATCTCTTTGCCATATAGTCTAAACTTGCCTTTCTAAAAGAAACCGGCGATTTTATGATAAGATAAGATAAGAATCTTTTTGCAAACTCCGGAATAATTTGATTTTGATAGAATTCTAATATCCGATGTCCTAAATACAGATAATATCCTCCAAAGTTCTCATCTCCTCCTTCACCAGTAAGGACTGTCTTAACCCCTGATTCTCTAGCTAATTTAGATGTATAATAGACAGGGACAGCAGAAGAATCGCCAAATGGTTCGTCAAATTGTGAAACTAAACGGGGCAGAAGTCCTCCTATCTGAGGTTTAACAATAAATTCATGATGCTGGGTCTTAAAATGTCTGGCCACAATTTTAGCAAAAGGCAACTCATTAAAAGATTTATCTTCAAAGCCAATAGAAAATGTCTTTATCTGACTCATCCCGGATAAATGCATCATCGCTACAACCGTAGATGAATCTAAACCCCCACTTAAAAATACACCTAAGGGCACGTCGCTAATCAGCTGCCTCTTTACTGCTTCCTGAAGAATATTCTTTAGTCTCTCCTTTAATTCTCTTTCCTTGAAATTTCTTTTTTCTTTTAAAAGAGGTAAATCCCAATAAGGATTTATCTTAATAGAGCCGTTGACAATATCACAGATAAGGATATGGGCAGAAGGGAGTTTAAAGATATTTTCGTATATGGTTAAGGAAGAAGGAATATAATTCAAACAAAGATAATTATAAAGTGCCTGAAGGTTCAGTTTCCTCTTTATCTGGGGGTTCTTTAATATCGCTTTAATTTCTGAAGCAAAGATAAGTGTATGTGGGTCTTTATAATAGTAAATTGGCTTTATGCCTATTCTATCGCGAATAAGAATCAATTTCTTATTTGGCTTATCGTAAATGGCTATCGCAAACATCCCTTTAATAAATTTGACAAAATCAATGTCAAAGTCTTCGTAGAGATGCAGAATTACCTCGGTATCGGTATGTGTTCTAAAACTATGTCCCCTTAAGAGACAATCTCTCCTTAACTGCAAGAAATTATAAATCTCGCCATTTTCAATTACCCACAATGTCTTATCTTCGTTGGGAATGGGCTGACTTCCTGTCTTAAGGTCTATTATGGAGAGTCTTCTTACGCCTAAACCAATATTTTTTTCTAAATAGTACCCCTCTTCATCGGGACCACGGTGGATGAGACTATTGGTCATCGATACCAGAAGCTCTTTATCTATATTTCGGCCATTAAAATTTATTATTCCGCATATTCCACACATCTAAAGCTTCCTCATAAAGTCCTTGATACTCTTCTGTTACTCTTGTCCACGTATATTTCTCTGTTACCAAACTCCTTGCCTGCCTTCCCAATTGTTGACATAGATTTTCGTTTTTTAATAGCAAAGTAACTTTTTGCGCAAAATCTTCAGGGTTATCTGCTATTAAGAGATGTTTTTTATCTTCAAAATCAATACCGGATAGACTCTTTTTTGTGGCCACAATGGGTTTTCCCATCGCCATTGCCTCTAATATCTTATTCTTCATCCCTGTTCCAAAGCGCAAAGGACAAACGAAAACACTTGCCTCTCTTAAGTAAGGTCTTATGTCAGGAACAAAACCTGTAAATATAATATCCTTGGCTTTACTGGATAAAATTTGACTTTCAAATCTTCCCACAACATAAAAACGCACCTCGGGCATCTTTCTTTTAATCAAAGGAAAGATCTCTTTATAAAAGTATACTACGGCATCGGCATTAGGAGGATAAGACATATTTCCTGTAAAGATAAGGGTATTTAATTTGGGTTTTGTATCTTGGATACTAAAAAACTCTGTATCTACCCCTATAGGAATCACCCGTATATCTGCTTTCGGCGTATAGTGTCTTAAAAAATCCCTATCCTCTTTAGCCACAACCACAGAGGTTCCTAATTTGTTTACCAGGTCTTTCTCGTAATTTCTTACCCTCTGGTAATAGATAACTAGATTTATCTTTTCCAAAATGTCTCCTTTTTGATATTTCATTAACTGACCCAAGTAATAGGCATAGGAATCCCTTAAGGCAAAAATTTTTGGTCTATCTATATCTAAGAAATATATTCCCATCTTTAATGAATTTATATGGACAATATCTATATCTTCTTTAAGAAGGGTCTCTTTAATAATCTCTTTCATCTTTGGAGAATAAGACCTTTTAAATGGCATTGGATAGCGAGAAAATAGGCGTTCTAAAATAGACCCTTTAGAAAAAATCTCTGGTAACAAAACTGTCTTTATTGAGGCACAAAAATTTTTGATATGGATACTAAATTCCTCTTCTCTTTCTTCTCTGATGAATGAAACAAGATAGATACGATTTCTTTCGGATAATTGTTTTATAAGATAATAAGCGGTTGAGGAATCCCCAGAAAAAATTGGCCAGGGGAATCTATCCGTAACAAAAAGGATATTCATCCTAGCACATATTGAGCAATCTTCTTAAACTACCATAGACCTCTTCTGGTGTAATGCTATCCATACAATTTGGGCTCTTATTACACCTTTTCTTATAACAAGGTCTGCAATCTAAATGCGAAATAATCTTTATACCCCGGTCATATAAGTCTATCTCTTGAGCACAGGTTGGTCCAAAAAGCGCCAGAACCTTCTTCTTTAAGGCAATAGCAATATGCATTGCTAAGGTATCTGCGCTAACAATTATATCACAGACATTAACTATCAGTGCAAATTGTCTTACCGTATGGTCTATGCCTGTATTGAAGACCAAGTCTTTACAATTTAGAAAAATCTCTCTATTTCGCTCTTTTTCTAACTGACCTCCCAAGAGTAATACATTTACATCTAATTCTCTCTTTATCCTCCTGATTAACTCTATAAAGCTACTTAAATTCCAAGCCTTGTTTGCAAATTTTAAGCCTGCACCTGTATTTAAGCCGATGTTTAACTTACCTTTCGGTAAGGCAAGAGATGCCAAAATTTTCTTGGCATAGAGAACCTCTTGAAGCCAGTTTTATGATTAAAATATTTTTTGATTACCTGAAATTTTTGTCATAATTCATTACTACCTTTTCTTAGTAACTATACCAAATATATGGTAAGCCAAGAGGTCATTAAAAATGGGTAAATTCTTTAAGAAACAAAAAAGCCTTCCTTTTATATTTAAATTCTCTTTCGTTATAGCAGGATTATCTTCTGTCCATATCTTTGCCTCTAAGAAGTGTGCTTTTAATGCCCTTTTTAGAGCGAAAGTGCTCTGTAGATTTATATGCCTTCGCATTTCTTCACTAAAAATATTTCTGGAGCCTTTAATAATTGCTCTTAAATAATGATAATTAAACCACCATCTACTAGGTGCAGTATGAATAATCATAAAGCCGTCTGACTTTAAGACCCTCCTACATTCTGAAAGAAAAGACCATGTCTTGCGTCTATTAAGATGCTCCATCAAATCTGCCTGAATTATACAGTCAAAGGATTCTTTTTTAAATGGGAGTTTACAGGCATCCGTTCTTAAAATCCAATATCCTCTTTGTAATGGCCTTTGGATAAGTGCAGAATAGGTATCAATCAATCCTTGCGTAATCATTATCGCCGTATAAGAAAGGTCAATGCCTACCACTTTAAAATCACGCCTTATTAATTCTAATGCTATCTCTCCCCAGCCGCATCCCATATCAAGGATTAAACTTTCTTTGGTTAAGGCAAATCTATCAAATATCTCAAAAATTTTTTTCCAGACATATCTCTTTGTCTTTAGAGATTCGATCTCTTTGTTACAGATGCGGTCGTAAAAATAATTATCCAGATTATCCTTATATTTATGATAATCTACACCTAAAAAATATCTAATGCCATAGAGGTTGTCTTCTGTATTATTAAAATTCTTATCCATTCGTTTCCCGTAGTAGAATCTTAGAAAATTCTTTTTTCTGTTTTAAGGTCAAAAGTAATAGGGGTGTAATAAAAAACGAAAAAATCAGTATCCTTATAATAAAAACAGAAATTTTATCTAAGAAAAATAACGCTGTAGCCATAAAACAGATTGGCCAATAAAGCTTGATTTGTTCTGATACAGAAACCATAAAATTCATCCTGAGTTCCCTAAACAGAAAAATAGAAAAAATTATTGCCCAAAGGAATGAGGTGATTAAGACACTTAGGGCTACACCCTCAATCCCCCAACCAAATCTTATAAATAAATAACCCAAAGAAAAATTAAAGATAATACCAAAGGCCAAGAAGGGTATTCCTTTATAAGGCTTACCGCTAGCAGATAAGTAAAGACCAACAATGCTCGACAATGAAGAAAAAAAACAGGAGAATATAATTGTTCTAGCAGGGTTAATTGCCGGGATATAGACAGGTAAAAAATATTTTATAAGCGGCTCGAGTAATAACCAGGAAAAACCAATGACTATTGGCAGGGAATAAGAAAGAAGCCGCAAGATATGGATTAAATAAGATTTAAATTCAGGTGAATTTTGAAAAAGTGTATATCTAATTGTGGCATAGGGGCTGAAGGATTCGTTTATCGCCTGTGAATATAGATGAACCAAAGACAAAGGTAAAACTGCTATACTGTAAATACCCAAATCATATCTCAGAAGAAATATTATAACCAAAAGTTTATCTATGGTGCTATAGATTGTAAATAAAACCGTATTTATAAAAAACTGAATACCTAATTTTAGAATGAGTGACAAGTGTTTAAGATAAATCTGAAAGTATAACCTAAGACCTGTAGAATGAAAAAGATAGACTATAGTTATAAGGCCACTTAAAAACATGGAAAAAAACAGTCCATAAATACGGAAATTACGGATAAAAATGATGAGGCAGAAAAAATAGATGATATTATAAAGTATCTCCGATTTGCTCTGAAGGATAAATCTACCCTCTGCCAGACATATTGCTTTTAAGAAAAAAAACAACTGCAGAATCACAAATATTAATGCGGAAATTCTTAGGCCAGTTATAAGTGGATAATCTAAAACAACAAAAGCCGGAAGGAAAAATATGAGGATGGCCGCTATTAAGGTAAAAATAAAAAAGAGAGAAAATCCGGTATTAATTGTCGCAATAACCTCTTCTGGTTTATCCTGTGCTTTAAGATAAGGAATCTGCCTTTTTATTGCTGCCAAAACCCCTAAGTCAGAGAGATAGCCATAAGTAAATACCATCCCTAAAGTTGACCAAAGGCCAAAATCCCTTGGACCTAAAATTCTCGCCGTAATAAAACCTGCGCACAGATTAATCAACTGCGCCAACCACTTACTCGTAAATAAACCAAAGATATCCTTTAGCTGAGGTAGACTTTTCAAGGCAAACCTCGGGGATTTCTTCTGTTCTTAAAATAAAAAAATAATCCGAAAAATAAACCACTAAGATAAGCCAAGGCCAATAAAGTATTTTTAATTCGGATATTCCTCAATCGGCAATGCCTTATTGAACCGCCTAAAAGTAACCTCAGGGTGTTGATTACAGGATCTATGAATAGAAAATAAGGTGTTTGCTGAGAAAAGAATCCAAAATTCTTTAAGAAAAAGAATGTATCCCCCATAGATAGTTCAAATCTTGTCGCAAGATTATTGGGATTAGGCCTAGCTACCGCATAGTGATAAACTACTGCCTTGGGATTAAAGAGGAGTTTATAACCTGCCTTTCTTAAACGCATACAGAAATCTGTCTCTGTAAGATAATTTTTGACATATCTAAATCTAAATCTTTCATCAAAAAAACCAATTTTTAAAAATACCTCCTTACGAAAAGACATATTGCATCCCTGTAATGTATCTACCTCGAAAGACTTATCAAAATCGCAAGAGAAATTACCCAGTATTCTTCCGCGGTAAATTCTTCCTATTTTTTTTGAACTAACTCCAAATGAAAGTTCACCAGGTACAATTACCCTTCCTCCTACTCCGGATATATCTTTATCTTTATAACAACTCACCAATTTATTCAACCAATCTTTAGCTACCTCCACATCATCATCGATAAAGACGACAATCTCACCTTTTGCCTGTTTAACCCCAAAATTATAGGATTGGGGCCTTGTATTTTCTTTTAGTTTTAAGGAGAAGTATCTTACTTCAAAAAACCTCTCTACAACTTTTTTGGTTAAATCATTCGTAGATGAATCTACTACAATTATTTCAAATGGACTATAATCCTGTTTTAATAAAGAGATAATGCATCGGTCAAGCCACTCAGGTCGATTTCTTGTAATTATTATCACAGAAACTAAAGGATTCATACCTATTATCTCTTTCTTCCAATAAATGTGAAACCAGATGTAATTAAATAGTCCTTTATATGCTCCAAAACGCCCGTAATAATGACGCCGTCCACAATTCTATCTTTAATAGGGAGGGATAAAATATCGCCGACAACATCAACACAAGGATATTGTTTTATATCTAAATTAATGATAGCATTACTTAAACATATCTCTCCAGAGCCCAAATTAAAGATGATGCTGTCTTTCTTAAAGGTGGCAATAAATTTCCTGATTTCCTTAACCTGCCAGTAATTAAGTGTGGGCGATGGTAATTTCATGATTCTTTTTATTTTATCTTTATAAAAAAGTTTCATTTCTTCTTAGCGATTATAATAAAACTCCTTGCTAAATATATGGAGATAGGAGAAGACCTTAAAAACAGAGGATTTATCATTTTAAGAATTGTCCTTCCTGTAAAGAAAGCGTAATATCTGCTATTAAATCCAAAAGAGGAAAGCCGATTAACCAAATCTTTAGGGTTGAATAATCTTTCAATATAACTTCCTGAGAGAGGTTCTATAGGAGGGTTGCCATAATGATAAAAGTTTTTGGGTAATTCTTTCTCTTCCAGATATTTCTTTACTGCCTCAATTATCTCATCTTTAATTTTTCCTGAGGTTGCCTTGGCTAAAAGTTCTACTTCTTTTTCATTTAGATTAGGAGAGCAATCTCTAATTACCCTTTTTCTTGCTTCTGTATATGGGAAAAGAACTCGGTGACCGAAAATGTTCTTTCGGGGAGGTCCATTCTCAAAACAGTTCCATATCTTATAGGTCTTATACCTTATGTAGGGATTACAGAGATTATTTGCGTCTGATATTAGTAAAACACCTTCTCTTTTTAAAACCATCTTTGCTTCTTTGAAAAATCCATCTACATTATTGATATGGGAAATCGTCTCATGACAAAAAATCAAATCTATAGATTCATCAGAGAAATGTAAATTTGCAGCATCAGCACAGCTTACTATAAGGGAATTTAATCCTAACTTAGACTTCAGTTTTTCAATAAAATCTATCTCTTCTTTGTTAATATCTAAACCAAAAACTTTTTTTGCACCTAGAAAATAAAAAATAAATAAATCCAATCCTGCCCCACAACCCGCATCCAAGACTATCTTGTCTTTTAAATCTATCTTCGCAAGCCTTAAGAGATAAAGATTATTACTAACTCTATCTTTAAGATAACATTCCTTCTTAGCCTTCTGCCAAGGCAATTTCCACCAAAGGTCCTCTTTGGGTAAAAAATTTTCTGCTTCTGTTACCACAGATTTTAACTGATGAATCACTACACCAATACCTTTAGACATTTTTATTGTTTTAGATAAAGATTCTGATATTCCTCAATCATCTTTTCTATAGCCATCTTTGGATAGACTGCTTTATTGGCCTCCTCTCCCAGTCTCAAAGAAAGAGATTTATCCTCCATCAATCTTCTTATTCCCTGATAAATTCCTAAATGGTCTTTGGGCTTTACCAAAATACCTGTTTTTTCATTTTGAATAAACTCTGAGATACCACCTACATCAGTAGCTACAATTGCCTTCTTAAGAAACATCGCTTCTAAAATAACATAAGGAACTCCTTCGGAAAGAGAAGGCAAAACAAATATATCCATACAGCGCATCAATTCTATTGTATCGTCTCTGTGGCCTAAAAACAGAACCATATCTTCTATACCTTTCCTTTTAGCCAATTTTTTCATCTTCTCTAAGAGTCTTCCTGAACCTACAACAAGCACTATAAAATCTTTCCGATAAGATTTCAAAATCCTTATTGCTTCTAAGAGATAGGGAATTCCCTTTTGTCTTTCAATTCTTCCTACAAATCCTATACAAAACTTCTCTGAATCAATACCTAAATCTTCCTTATTTTTTCTGGCATCTAAGGCCTTAAAATCAATTCCATGATAAATGATCTTTAGTTTCTCTGCACAAAATTTACCTAAATATTTACAAAGACCTCTTCCTACAACAATGTAAATATCCGTAATCCGAGAAAAAAATTTTTCTACGCAATAAAAGACAAATCTTTTAATCAATGATGTTTCTACTTCAAAACCAAAACCGTGAAAAGTATGGATTATTAAAGGAACTCCACAGAGATGGGCAGCCAATCTTCCTAAGATACCTGCTTTTGTAGAATGGGTATGTACAATCTCAAACTTTTTTCTTCTTATAATCAGCAATAAACTTACAAAGGCAACTATATCTTTTAGGGGATGAAAATTGCGCACTAAAGAAGGAACAATCCGGATTTTTATCTTGTCCTTCAGCCTTTCTATAAGGGGGCCTCCTTTACCGCAAGCCAATTCTAACTCAAACTCACTCTTATCCAAACCTTCAATGAGGCAAGCTACAGACCTCTGCGCCCCACCTATATACCAAGATTCGGTAATGACAAAAAGTATTCTTTTCATCTGTTTATGAATTTGGCTACTAACTCTTTGTATAGGTCTTGACGTATTTGCGCAAACCTTTGGAAATTGAAATTTTCTTCTATGTGTCTTTTTGCCTTCATCGCTACTTGCGAAAATTTATCTCTTTTTTTATAGAGCTCTTCTATCGCCTGTGCAGCTGTTAGATCATTTAAGGGAACTAATCTTCCGGTAACTCCATCAATAACCAATTCTCTATAGCCCGGAATATCTGAGGCAACTACAGGAATGCCTTTTGCCATTGCCTCCATTACTGAACAAGATAATCCCTCCTCCTTAGAAAGGCTGACAAATACATCCAAACAATCAAGGATTTCAGAAATATCATTCCTCCATCCTGTAAAGATTACTTTATCTTCTAAGTTATTTTCCTGGCAAAATTTTTTAAGTATCTTCATTAATGGGCCATCTCCGACCAAAACTAAGATTGCCTCAGGGATTTTAATTGAAACTATCTTCATTACTTCTAAGAGTTTAATTAAGTTTTTCTGTTCACAAAAACGGCAGATATTACCCAAGACAAATCTGTCTTCTGGTATATTAAGATATCTTTTGTTATGAATCTTTTGGGAAGAAGCAGGAAGTTTTATTCCAGTAAGTAAAATTTGTATTTTTTCTGGTCTTATCTTTTCTCTTCTTACAAGAATATCTTTAATGGAGACGTTATTTACCCAGATAGTTGTTGACAATCTCCAGGTAAGTCTTTCCAGAAGAATATATAACCATTTTTTTTTATAATTTGTTGATCTTTCTTCTGAGATAACTATTTTAATCCCTGCTAATCTTCCCATTATTCTGGCAAAGATATTGGAATGGTAAAGGAAGCTATGCAGTATTTGCGGTTTATATTTTTTTAAGTAAAGGAAAAATCTAAAACACGTGATTAAACTGAATCTCTTAATGTTATTGACAATTACCGGATAATCGATTTTATAGTGTGGGTCGTTTAATAAAGGGGCATCGGCGATACAAAAGACAGAGAACTCAAATTTCTCCTTAGGCAGTTCCTCTAAAAAGGAAAGTAAGTATCTTTCTGTTCCCCCTATTCTTAAGCCATTTACCAAAAAGGCTATCCTTATCTTTTTATCATTTAAGTAATTTCTCATATAAGCATATATGCCTTTCTGCGACTATATCTATAGAATAACTTTTGAGAATAGTCTTGCGGGCATTCTGTCCTAGGTAAAGACGTAAATCCTTATCCTTCGCCAATATAGATATCTTCTCTATAAGCCCTTTGATATCTTTCGGCTCAACTAAAAGTCCATTAAAACCATCTACAACAATCTCTTTAACTCCATTTACTCTACTGGCTACAACTGCCAGACCACAAGACATCGCTTCTAAAAGTGCATTGGGAAGACCCTCGTGGAGAGAAGGCAAAACAAAGATTTGGGAGATCTTTAAATAAACTTCAACATTTCTTATTTCTCCAGTAAAGATAACACTATCTGAAAGCCCGAGTTTCTTGGTCAATTCTTTTAAGTATCTCTCTTGTGAACCACCTCCGCAGATAAGCAGTCTAAAATCTTCTAATTCATCTTTTAAGTTCTGCCAGGCCTTAATAAGAAAAATTATACCTTTTTTTTCTTCCAGTCTGCCACAAAAAATGATATAAGAATATCGGGGCAAATTTAAATCTGCATAAAACCTTTGCCTTTCTTCTTTAGATACAGGTCTAAATATATCTGTATCTACGCCATTAGGAATTTTG
>JAMWCK010000121.1 GCA_023819625.1 Candidatus Omnitrophota bacterium
TGCCATATCTTTCTAAAAATTTTACTCTCTTTAATCTCTTCCTGGATAAGGGAATCTACCTCTCTTAAAATCCTTAGTCTTTCTTCGGTTACTTCTCCAATTATTCTTACCGCTAATCCAGGTCCAGGAAAAGGTTGTCTATAAATTATACTATCCGGTAAACCTAATTCTTTACCTACTTCTCTTACTTCATCCTTAAATAAAAATCTAAAGGGTTCGATCAACTCAAATTTCATCCCTGTAGGTAATCCCCCAACATTGTGATGCGTCTTAATTCTAACCGAGGGTCCTCCAAAAGCAGATTTTGATTCAATCACATCCGGATACAATGTTCCTTGAGCTAAAAATTTTATCCTACCCAATTTCTTTGCTTCTTTTTCAAAAACTTTAACAAATTCTCTTCCAATAATCTTTCTCTTTTCCTCTGGATCTATGACTCCTCTTAATTTCTTTAAGAAATTATCTCTGGCATCTGAATAGATTAAGTTTATATCAAAATCTTTAAATCTCTGAATAACTTCTTGGGATTCGTTCTTCCTTAATAAACCATTATCGACAAAGATACAGAACAATCTTTTATCAATTGCTTTATGGAGGAGAAAGCTTAAGACCGTAGAATCTACACCCCCAGATACTGCACAAATCACTCTTTCATCCTTTGTTCTTTCTCTTATCTGGCTTATCTTATCTTTAACAAAATCCTGTATCTGCCAACTTTCTGAACACAGACATATTCTCTTTAGAAAGTTATCAAAAATCTTTAATCCATCTGGAGTATGGATTACTTCGGGATGGAACTGAACTCCATAGATTTTCCCTTCTTTATCTCTCATTGCTGCAATCGGAGAATTCTTCGTATGGGCAATTACCTCAAAGCCAGAAGGAAGTTTTGTTACTCTATCTCCATGGCTCATCCAGACACAGAATTTATGCTTCAATCCATAAAATAAATCATCTTTCTTATCTAAAATTAAATTAGAACTTCCATATTCTCTCCTTAAAGTAGATTCAACTTCTCCGCCTAAGATTTTGGCGACGAGTTGCATACCATAGCATATTCCTAAGATAGGGATCCCTTTTTCTAATATCTCTTTAGAGATGGTTGGAGCTTCTTTTTTTGTAACTGTTGCCGGACCTCCGGAAAGAATAATTGCCTTAGGTTTATTTTTGAGAAGTGATTTCAGCCAGATACTATAAGGAAAGATCTCAGAATAGACTTTACATTCCCTTGCCCTTCGGGCAATGAGTTGAGTATACTGTGAACCAAAATCTAAGATGGCTACCCAATCCATATTTTGAATTATACCATATTAGTTAATAGGCATAAAGTTTACCATAAGGACGATGGGTGAAGGGTGAGAGTTTTATAAATTCATCCTTTAGAATCTCCTCTAAGTCTAAGCCAAAATCCTGGCAGTATTCTTTGAGGTATAGATTAAGTTCATTTCTATCTTTCTCATCCAAGGAAAATTTTTTTACCTCTTTGCCAAGTTGATAATCTTCTAAATTTCTGCGAATATAAATCTTTCCTCCATGCATACCAGTTCCCACATAATTACCCACGGGAGAATCTTTTTCATTAAGTCCTAATACGATGATTAATCCTCCAGCCATATATTCACCCAAAAAATCTCTTGAGCTTCCTCCAATAATAATTATAGGATATAAGTCCTTATATGCTTTCATATGAATTCCGACACGATAACCTGAATCTCCTTTTATATAGATCTTTCCTCCACGCATAGAGTGTCCTGTAATATCACCAGCATCACCATAAACTATAATTTTACCTGAATTCATTGTATTACCAATTCCATCTTGACCATTGGAATTGACAACAATGGTTGGTCCATCCATAAAACAAGCTAAATCGTTCCCAGGTGTACCAAAGATAGTAATCTTAATATCTGAACCTTTTAGGCCTGCTCCAATATACCTTTGACCATTGACATTATCTAAGATGATTTCTCTTTCTCCATTTTCTATTATCCTATGGATCATATCATTCAAATCTTTATAATATATTCCTTTGGCATCTATTCTCATATGTTGCAAAATTGATTGAAACAAAAATGTAAGAAACAAAAATGTAACAAATCTTAAACTTCGATTCCTAAACCACTAACCAGGTGCTTGCGATATTCTTTAGGTAAACTGATTAGACCAAAATCCTCTTTTAATAAATGTTCCTTAAAACTTTTTACGTTCACCCTATCTTTAATTAATCCTGTATAGATACCGGCACGCTCAATGTCGTTGATAAAAATTGCTCCTAAGATTTTATTATCTTTTAGCACAACTTTCTTATAGATGAGTTTTTTCTCATCAAAATAATCTATAATTTCAAAACCTTCTTCTTTAAGTGAAGTTATTCCTACAGAGATAGTCGGTATCCCACACAATTCCACTGAATTCATGGCAAAGCTTCCCTCATACTCTTTCTTTATTCCTGTCATATTGTATCCAGAAATCTTTCCTTGCCTCGAAGCATTTGGCCAGATGGCAATTGGACGATTCTTATTTAAGAGTAAATCCTTAATCTCACAGCAATCACCGGAAGCATAGATTCCCTCTACATTTGTCTGCATAAATTCATTGACAAGAATTCCTTTATCTACTTTAATTGGAGTGTCTTTCACCAATTCTATATTTGGATTTACTCCAATGGCAAGGATTAAAAGATCACAATCTATCTCTTTTTTATCCTTCAGGACTACACTTTTAATCTTTAATTTTTCATTTTTAATTCTGTTAATAGTATTATTAGTGATCACCTGGCAATCTTCTTTCTCCAAGGCTTTTTCAATTATATCCGATGCTTTTTTATCAAAGGTAGCTGATAATATCCTCTCAGCCAATTCAATAATGGTCACTCTTATCTTTAATTCCATCAAAGCTTCTGTTGCCTTTAATCCAATTAGACCACCGCCTAAGACAACTGCTTCTTTTATTCTGTTTTTTTCAATGTATCGAGAGAGCTCCTCAGCATCTTTCCATTTAGTAAAAGTAAATACACCATATAAATCTTTATTCTCAATTTCAGGTATAAAAGGTATCCCACCTGTAGCAATCAACAATTTATCAAAAGGAATTATTTTTTTATCAGAAAGAATAACCTGTTTTTTCTTTATATCTAATTTTTCTGCTTTTTTATTTAAGATAAGTTCTACT
>JAMWCK010000122.1 GCA_023819625.1 Candidatus Omnitrophota bacterium
TCATGGTATTATCAATATTACGGGATTCACTTTAAATATTATCGGCGCGCTAATTACTATCTGGGGTATCCTTGTCTCTTTAATTGAATTCATAAGAAAAGAGATATTTTTTAGAGGGGATCAGATAAGGTCAAATGAGACTATTCGCATAAAATTGGGAAGTTATCTGGTTCTCGCCTTAGAGTTTTTTATTGCTAGCGATATTATTAAAACCATTATTACCCCCACCTGGCAGGGCCTGGGCACATTAGGTGCAATTGTGGTTATCCGCACGATATTAAGTTATTTTCTCACCAAGGATTTAAAAAGGATTTAACTTATTTATGGCGCGTGATCCAATTTGTGGAATGTGGGTAGATGAAAATAGTGCGCTGAAGGTTACCCAAAAGAATAAGGTTTATTTTTTTTGTAGTCCCCACTGCCGGGACAAATTCCGGGGTAAGCCATTCTATAAAAACAAATTATTTATTGTAAGTACTATTTGTATTTTGTTGGTTTTATTTTCCTACCCGTTTTCTTTCTTTGTCCCTTTTCGTAAATCATTTCTTATGTATCTTAAGGCGATCTGGTGGGCGGTATTATTGGGATTATTTTTAGGCGGCGTAATTGACTATTATATCCCCAGGGAGTATGTATCTAAAATCCTTTCCCGTAAAAAACCATGTACTATATTTAATGCCGTATTTTTAGGGTTTTTAATGAGCGCCTGTAGCCATGGGATATTAGCTCTTTCAATAGAACTGCATAAAAAAGGTGCGTCAAATCCGGCAGTAGTAAGTTTTCTCCTCGCCAGCCCCTGGGCAAACTTCGCCGTGACGATGATGCTTTTAAGTTTATTCGGCTTAAAAGGATTATTTATTGTTCTTGCTGCCTTAATTGTCGCTATCAACACCGGTTTTATCTTTATGTTTTTAGAAAAGAAAGGTTTAATTGAAAAAAATAAAAATGTTGTGGAAGTGGCAAAAGATTTCTTTATCTTTAAAGATTTTAAGACGCGGGTAAAAAATTATAGATTTAATCTTACGCGCTTAATTTCCGGTACCAAAGGCGTGGTGAAGGGAATGGTAGAACTTGCAGATATGGTTTTATGGTGGATTATTTTGGGTATGTTTATCGCCAGCATTGCCAGCGCATATATTCCTGGACATTTCTTTCACAAATTTATGGGACGGACATTATTAGGCTTGCTGGTTACCTTGGGAATTGCCACGCTAATCGAGGTGTGTTCTGAAGGTTCCTCGCCACTTTCTTTTGAAATTTATCGCCAGACACATGCCCTGGGGAACAGCTTTGCTTTTTTAATGGCGGGTGTGGCTACAGATTATACGGAAATCGGTCTTCTCTGGGTTAATGTTGGAAGACACGTGGCTTTGTGGATGCCCTTAGTAACTCTGCCGCAAGTCGTAGCCATAGGATATCTTTTTAATTTATTATTAAAATAAATAAATTTTCTCCAATACCCAACCAATCTCGTAGGTTGGTGGGTTATTTTTCATAAAGTGTTACCCATATCTTTGGACTTTATATGGTAAAATTTTTTCTTGACAAATGATACTAACATGATATCATTATTTTGGTGATTAAAAATGAAGTTAATTACCCGTGATACTGATTATGCCATAAGGACATTATGCTTTATGGCAGATGATTCAGAAAAGATCTTTACTACAAAAGAATTGGTTAAGAAACTTAATATACCTTGGCCGTTTTTGAGAAAGATTTTACAGATTCTACATAAAAATAATATTCTTAAGGCATTCAAAGGAAAAGGCGGAGGTTTTCTATTAAAAAAATCAGTAGATGAAATTTACTTATTAGATCTAATGAATATATTTCAAGGAAAATTTAATCTTATTCAATGTTTATTTAAGAAAAAATTCTGTCCGCGGATTAACATCTGTAAATTAAGAAAAAAGCTAAAGAAAATGGAAGGATATTTATTGAATGAATTAAAAAAAATCAGTCTCGGTTCCTTATTAAAATAAAAAGGACTTTATTATGGCAAAAAGAAAGATTATAAAGATTGACCAGGATAAATGCAATGGTTGTGGTTTATGCATACCCAACTGTCCGGAAGGGGCCTTACAGATTATTGACGGTAAGGTGCGGTTGGTGAGTGATTTATTCTGCGATGGTCTGGGCGCTTGTATTGGTTATTGTCCCCGTGGGGCAATTACTATAGAAGAGAAAGAAGCAGAACCCTATGATGAGAGAAAAGTCATGGAAAATATTATAAGACAAGGAAATAATGTTATAAAGGCACATTTAGAACATCTTAAGGAACATAACCAAAAACAATATCTTAAAGAAGCGGTAACTTATTTGAAAGAAAAGAAGATAGATATTCCTTGTTGTCATAGTTTGGTGGCTATTGTCCAGGAGGCAGCCAAAAAAGCAAAAAGAAAAATACCCATTAAATCTATTGTAGTGAGTTTAGGGGGAGAGATCTTATCTTAAGGAGTGGTTATAGAGATGATTTTTGAGTGCCCCGGTACGAAGAGATTTAAACGACCTGAGCCTAAGACAATAAGATGTTCTTCCTGTGGCGATGAAGTAGAGATCTGGACAGATGAAATAAAGTTATTTGTCCAAAATGTAAGAATGAAATTTTGCGTCTAGCAGAAGGTGTGAGTTGTTTGGATTGGTGTAAATATGCAAAGGACTGCGTGGGAGATAAGGTATACAATAAATATATGCGAAACAAAACCATAACCCTAAAAGAGAAGCTCTTAAAAGAATTAGAAAATTATTTTGGAAATGATTCAAAAAGGATAAACCATGCCCGAAAAGTGATGGATTATGCGGAAAGACTATTACAGCAAGAAGGCGGGGATTGGCAGATTGTAATTCCTGCCAGCATCCTGCATGATGTAGGCATAAAGGTGGCAGAAGAAAAATATGGTTCACCCCTGAATTATTATCAAGATAAAGAAGGAACTGAAGTAGCAAGAAAAATCCTTCTTCAGGTTGGTTTAAGAAAAGAAGATATTGAGGAAATATGCGAGATTATTGCGCATCATCATTCTGCGGGTAGAATCAATACCTTAAATTTTAAGATATTATATGATGCGGATTGCCTGGTGAATTTAAAAGAAAATTTAAAGAATAAAGACAAACAAAGTACCCCGGCGTTAATCGATAAGGTATTTCTTACTCAGG
>JAMWCK010000123.1 GCA_023819625.1 Candidatus Omnitrophota bacterium
ATAGTAAAGCTATAAGCAATTGCCAGAGAAAAAGAGATTAAGGTAGGAGCGATAAACAGCCACTTTCGGCGAAAGAATATCTCCACGTAGTTCTTGGCTGCGCTCGTGATAGTAGTTATAGTTATAGCCATGGTCTATTTTTTGCTAGTTGCGGTTTCTCCAAAGGTATCCTTTAAGGGTGTAATTGCCCGCGCCGCTGTCGATGCATCTCGTGTATCTTCAAGGCTACCCTTTATTACAGCTAGAGGAAGAGTAATTTGACCAAGGGTGGAAGTAATCTTATTCAACACGGTTTTGGGAATATAAATTATATCTCCCGGTTCTATAATTATATTATTCTGCATTCTACCCTTATAAAGAATATCTGCCACATTAATGTTGCGAGAATATGGCTCGGTAGCATGGGGTTTTATTATTTTTACTCTTCCCAACGCGGCTATCCCTTCCAAAGGGAGTCCGGCCTGATAAAGTGCTTCCATAAGGGTCAGCCGAGTCTTACCTAAAGGATATTCACCCGGTAAACCCACCTCTCCTAATATATACCATTTTTTAGAATTATAACCTGTAATTACCACTTGTACCAGTGGCTCTTGTATATATTTGGCTAAAACCTGCTGTATTTTCTGTGCCACCTCTTCTGTAGATAATCCTTCTACCTGAACTGTCTCCCTAACCAACGGCAGAATTATTTCTCCCCCAGGCTCAACCCTAACGGAACCCGAAAACTCCGGATGATTAAAAACATTAATATCGATTACATCTGCAGGGCCTAATTTATAAGGCGGACCTTTTAGTTGTCTCTCTTTGGCCAAAAGAGAAAGTCTTATATCCGCCAGCCGCGCCTGCACATCCCTATAATCGGGACATACCTGATAAATCTCTTCAAATTTATCCAATGCCTTTTCTAACCAATTATACTTCAATAAATTGCTTGCCTGTTCGTAGGAGATGGCGAGCTCTTCTTCTATAGATTCAATTGGAGATTCAATATGTTTAATCTTTACTTGCTCGACACCTTTAATAAATTCTGTCTTTCTGCCTTCTCTGTCTATTTGTTGTTCCTTTAATCTTAGGTGGGCCTGCACGAGATTATTCCTTGCACCCTGATGCCCAGGCTCTAGCTCTAAGGTTTCCTCAAATCTTTTTATCGCATCTTTATATCTACCGTACTGCATTGCATACACGCCCGCGGCATAAAGATTCCGTACATACTTATCTTTAACTGCCGCATAAAATTCTCTTTTGCGCTCTAATTCCTGCATTTCTGTTTCGGCCAGTCTCTGTTGAATCAAACTAAGATAATGCTCTAATTTTGTTTTATAGGCAGGATAAATCTGTAGTGCATTATTAAATGCAACCCAGGCGTCTTTATAATTTCCCTGGCTTAAATATCTTAAACCTATACCATAAAGAACGCGGGCCTTTTTTTCTGCGGATCTTTCTGCTGCTTCAGTTTCTGACGGAGGGGTTAAGATAAATGATTCTGATGAGGAATATGCGGGAATAAAGAAAAAAAATATACTAAGAATAAAATAGATTAATGGAAAGCCGTTATTTTTGAGATTAAAAGGCATAATTTAATTATAACACTACACCCATTACTTTCAATAAGTTTTTTAGCGGACCTAAAACGTAGCAAGAGACCATTTAATCAGACAACCTGAAGAAAGAACTTCTCAAAAGTTTGCTTTTACAGCTTCCCTTTGAGTCCTTCTACTTCCTGTTTTAACTTTTCTATTTTCGCAGACATCTCAGGGGGTAACCCTGTCTGAATATCCTGTAAGCCCTGTGAGATGTGTTCAATTGCCTCTCTGGCCTTGGTACGACTATCTAAAAAGTGTTTTCGTATGTTTTCTAAAGCAAGAAAAAAATCGTAGAATTCATCTGTCAGGCGGACATTAAAGGGAATTCTAAGATCCTCGCCTATGTTTTTTAGTAAATGCTTGATTCGATATATAGGGCCGACAATACGATGAGAATAAAATATACCAAAAATCAACAGTCCTACGACAAAAATAAAAATCCCCTTTATCAATAGTGTATTCAGCTGATCTAAGGTAAGGATATTAGCGTTTATTAAATCATGAGAAAATGATTTAAGATTTCCGATGTTATTCTTCAGTTCAAAGTTTGTCTTCTTTTCCATAGAAATCTCATTAATTCTACTGAAAACCCGCTCTAAAGAGGCGATCTGCGTCATCAACTGTTGCCGCTGAGCTATCAGTACAGACTTGCTAATATTGAATATCGAAATAATTACAACTCCCCCCAGAATTAACACCGGTAAAACCAACATTAAAGAAAATCTTAACTGAAATTTCCAATCCACTATATATCTTTTTCTCTTTACTCTCATTAAGGCCTCCTTTTTTTATTACTGTTTCTCAATTTGCTTTTTTAGCTCAGCAATGTATCTTTCTATTTCCGGATTACTGAACACTTTTGGCGTAAGCTCTAAATATTTCTCCCAATGTTTAATCGCACCTCTTAAATCCCCTACCTTTTCTAAAACCACAGCCAGATTCCAATGACTATAGGCGTGTTTAGGGTTAACCTCAAGGGCATTACGGTAAGCCAGAATTGCATTTTTAAGGTCATTTATAGAAGAATAACTAATACCCAGATTAAAATAGGCATCCACGAACTTAGGATTTAGGGTAGTAGCCTTTCTAAACTCTCTGATTGCTTCTTTATACATCTCGTTAAGATAATACAACATACCTATCTCATTGTGTATCTGGGCAGAACTCGAAAAATCAGGATAGTTTTTTTCCAGCCAAGCGAATTCTTGGAAGGCCTTCTGATAATCTCCCTTTTTGCCATAGGCCAAACCCAAATAAAGATGAGTCTGAGGATTATTTGCATCCTTCTGCAATGCTTTATGGAAATAATTTATTGCACTCGCATAGTCAGAATACCTCAGGTGCATCGTACCCAGACGTATATCATTAAGCCAGAAAATTAGAATATAAGAAATTACTGCCGCCACCAGAAGAATACCTATGATAATCCAGAATGCCCTCATAGTTTGTTAACTTGCGTATCAAAAGCGCATCCTATCTTTTATAATTTTAATGCGTTTCGGGACAATTTGCAATATAATTATGAGAATTGGGTTACAACATCACTTACATGTTTTTTT
>JAMWCK010000124.1 GCA_023819625.1 Candidatus Omnitrophota bacterium
TTTATTTAATTTTAGGCACACTCTCTTTGGGGCTAACCGGTCTTTTTATAGGAATGAGACCGCAAAACGCCTTTTTTCATGCTGTCTGTATTTTTATGGCTGCCTTTGATACCGGGGGTTTCAGCCCACAATCGCAAAATATCCTTTATTACCACAGTTTGGTTTTTGAAGTTATCACAATTGTCCTAATGATTCTGGGTGCAATAAATTTTAGATTACATTATTATCTCTGGACAGGTAATCGCCGGGAAATTTTTAAGGATATTGAGACAAGAGCTTTTTTTATTTCTATTTTAGTTATCTTTTTTATCACCGCGCTGGGATTAGCGCAGAAAAAGGTCTATCTTAAGTCAATCCTATTATGGCGTAAAGGGTTTTATCAGTTAATTTCCGGGCACACGGGCACAGGGTATATGACTATTTATGCGCGACAATTTAGGCAGGACTTTAGCAGTATTTCTTTGGTAGGATTACTTTGTGCTATGGCCTTGGGTGGTGCAGTCTGCTCTACTACTGGTGCAATCAAGATGTTGCGGCTGGGGATTATTTTTAAGGCCTTAAAGCAGGACATAAAAAGGATAATCCTTCCAGAGCGGGCAATTGTGGTAGAGAAATTTCACCATCTCAAAACCACATTTCTAGAAGACAAGCTTGTGAGGGCGGCGTTAATGATTACCTTATTATATTTATTATTGTATGGTTTGGGAGCAGGGGTGGGGATGTGGTTTGGGTATCCATTTCTTGAATCTTTATTTGAGTCAACTTCTGCCGCAGCAAATGTGGGGCTCTCCTGCGGGATTACCGCGGTGAATATGCCTGTGATCTTAAAGATTACCTATATCTTGCAGATGTGGGTGGGAAGATTGGAGTTTATGTCTGTATTTACGTTGCTAGGATTTTTTATTGCCAGCGTAAAGGGTAGATGAGACGCCTATTGGTCAATCGGTTAATTGATTATGGGTTAATTATTTTTTTACTCAATACTTGTTATGCTCAATCAATTTCCAGTACAGAACTCATCAATCATGCCGAGCTTTACGACGGGAAAGTGGTTAACTATGAAGGCGAAGTGATTGGCGAGATTATGAGGCGCGGGGAGTATGCCTGGATAAACCTTAATGATGGCAAGAATGCTATTGGTGTCTGGTTACCTTTTGTCTTGAGCAAGGATATAGTTTATACGGGAAATTACCGCACTAAAGGAGATTGGATTTTGGTTACGGGGATTTTTCACCGCGCCTGTCCTGAACACGGCGGAGATTTGGATATCCATGCGCAAGAGATTAAAAAGATAAGTTCCGGAGGAACATTAAAGGAAAGACTAAATCCGGCAAAGAGGAATCTTGCTTTAGGATTACTGGGGGTGTTAATTCTTGTATGGATATTGAGGCAATTAAGGCAAAGATAGATAAGGAGATAGAAAGTATAGATTCTTCTGAGGCGCTTACCGCCTTTCGCCTTAAGTATTTAGGCAGAAAAGGCCTTATTGCGGAACTTACGAAAGGAATTGCTAATCTACCTTCTGATCAGCGGGCAAGCTTTGGTCAGGAAGTCAATGCCTTAAAAAGCAAAATTATTTCTTTAATTACTGAAAAAGAAAAGAGGTTGGGTTCTGTTAAAGAAGAGTCTTTTGCCAGAGTAGATATTACTCTTCCCGGCATTAGCCGGCAGCTCGGTCATCTTCATCCCCTTACCCAGACCATCAATGAAATCTGCGAAATCTTTTCACGTCTAGGATTTTCTATTGTGGAGGGTCCGGAGATTGAAACCGAATACAATAATTTTACCGCTTTAAATATCCCCTTAGAACATCCTTCCCGTGATGTCTTTGATACCTTCTATTTAAAAGACAAAAATAAATTTCTTTTACGCAGCCATACCTCACCGGTACAAATCCGGGTAATGAAATCGCGTAAACCTCCTTTAGCGGTGGTGGTTCCGGGTAGGGTCTATCGTCCGGATGCAGTGGATGCAAGTCATTCCTTTATGTTTCATCAGATAGAGGGTTTTTTGGTGGATAAAGGCATAAGATTTTCCGACTTAAAAGGAAGCTTAGAGGTTTTTGCCAAGGCTATCTTTGGCGAAGAGATTAAGATGCGCTTTCGGCCGCACTTTTTCCCTTTTACTGAGCCATCGGCGGAGGTAGATATATCCTGTATCATTTGTAAGGCTAAAGGCTGTTCAGTCTGTGGCAGAAAGGGTTGGTTGGAGATTTTAGGTAGCGGTATGATTCATCCTGAGGTCTTTAAGCAGGTTGGATATAATCCGAAGATTTATAGCGGATTTGCCTTTGGTATGGGCGTAGAACGTATCGCGATGCTTAAATATGGGATTGATGATATTCGCTTATTTTTTGAGAATGATTTAAGATTCTTAAAGCAATTTTAATTAAAATGATTACATCCGATTCCTAATTTATGAAATGAAATAAAATATGAAGGTAACCTATAATTGGCTGAAGGATTTTGTCGAGATTAGAATCCCACCCTTTGTGTTGGCCAGGAAACTTACCCTTGCCGGCCTTGAAGTTATTTCCCTTGAGGAGCGTGATGGGGATTTTGTTTTTGAACTGGAGATTACGGCTAATCGGTCGGATTGTTTAAGTGTAGTCGGTATTGCCCGGGAAGTGGCGGCAATTACAAAGGCAAAATTTCGCGCCCCTAGCATGATCGCAAATAGGAAAAAGGTCTCAACTGAATGCTGTCTAGGGGAAACTAAAAAATTACCATTAATAATCCAGGATAAAAAAGATTGTCCCTATTATAGCGCTAAAATTATCCGTGGCGTAAAAGTTGCTCCTTCGCCTCCCTGGCTAAAGGAACGGCTGGAATTAGTGGGTTGCCGCAGTATAAATAACATTGTGGATATTACCAATTATATCTTACTTACCTGGGGAGAGCCATTGCATGCCTTTGATTTAGATAAATTAAGTTCTGAGATGATTGTTGTGCGTCGGGCAAAGCCAAAGGAAAAAATAATGACTATTGATGGAAAAGAGAAATTACTGGATGATGAGATTTTAGTCATTGCCGATAAAGAAAGACCCATTGCCTTAGCAGGAATAATGGGTGGATTAAATACCGAGGTCACCAGCCATACGCAGAATATTCTCTTAGAGGCAGCCATCTTTA
>JAMWCK010000125.1 GCA_023819625.1 Candidatus Omnitrophota bacterium
AGATGAGAGGAAGGAAGACCAATGGTTTACAACTTAAAAATAATCAAAAAAAGAACATTAAAAAACAAAAATGGGAAAAACCCATTTTAGAGGATGTCTCAGGCAAAATTATGGCACAACCTTACATTAGGTTTACATAAACTAAGGATTTAAGGAGAAAGAGCAATGGTCTTTACAGCACACACAAAGATAAGAGAAGAAAAATTTGGGGCAGTTATTTTTGAGACTCTAAAGGAAAAGATATTTATTACCAATAGAACTGGCAAGGATATTCTTAATCTGTTACAGAAAGGTTCTACTTTAGAGGAAATAGTAGATACCTTAGTGAATTCTTATTCAGCCCCTATTACAAATATAAGGAACGATGTAACAAATTTTATCAATCAACTAAAAGATAATAGTATTTTAACTCGATAAACTTTAATGGACTTAATTAACTCTGTAACCTTTAAAGACCTAAAAGCACCCCTTTTTATTGCCTGGCAGATTAACTCCGAGTGTAATTTAGGTTGCCTTCACTGCTGTGAAGAAGCAGGTCATCCTATGCCTGACCAGATGCATAAAGACCAGATATTTAATTTCTTGAGACAGATTATAGAATTAAAAATTCCCTATGTAGCCCTTTCTGGCGGAGAGCCGTTGCTGCATCCTCAATTTTTTGAAATCTGTGAATTTTTAAGGCAGTTTAATATCAGTCTTAAGGTAGAAACCAATGGTGAATTTATTGATCGGAATTTAGCTAAAATATTTGCGAGATTAAAATTCCGCTCGGTTCAAATAAGTCTTGATGGTGCAACCAAAGATACCCATGAAAGATTGAGATTAAGAGGTGATTGGAATAAGACAGTATCTGCCTGTAAGGCCCTGATTGAAGAAAAAGTTAACACTGAGATTGTCTTTGTTCCCACAAAGTTTAATATCCATGAAATTGGAGAGTTGATAGACCTAGCCTACTCTTTAGGAGTCTGGGGAGTTTATACGGGAAAAATTATGCGCATTGGAAGGGCAGCAAAAAACTGGGATATTCTATGTCCTTCAGATGAAGAATATGATGTTTTCTTTGCGGTCTTAAATAAAAAAATTGCTCAATATGACGGGAGAATGAAAGTTTATTACTATCCTTACGATGTTATTGAAGAATTAAAATACCGCCTCAGATATCCGTCAGCCAGCCTTTTGGTTATTCCTAATGGTAAAGTCAAATTGATTGGCCCGCTTCCTTTTATTTGTGGCGATTTAAGGAAGCATTCTTTAATACAGGTATGGGAGAATTATAAACAGGCCTGGAGCAATCCCAAAGTAGTTGAATTTGCTAAGAAAGTAATTGAGGAGCCTTGGCTTGTCTCAGAGGCGAACGATTGGATAGAATTATATCATTAATACGTTATAGATTCTTTTTATTTGCGGGGATATTCCCCTATCTATTAGGACAGGCAATAGCTTTTAGCTTTAGGAAGTCTTTAAACTGGCACTATTTCTGTTTGGGATTCTTAGGGATTTTTCTTGTGCTTATAGGCGTAGAGATGTTTAATGAATATTTTGATGCAAAAGAAGGTGGAGATAGAATATTCTTAGAGGAAAAACCAGAGGTTCCGGATTATTTTTTTATTTTAGGTATCTTAGTGTTTATGCTTGCTTTTTTTATCGGAGTGTATCTGACTTTTCAGATTGGCTGGCCGATACTTCTCTTTTCTTTTTTAGGATTTTTAGGCGCTTATTTTTATGTTGGTCCACCCATCAGATGGGCTTATCGTGGGTTAGGAGAGTTAGTAATTGCCCTCTCTTATGGTCCATTTATGGTTTTAGGTAGTTACTATCTTCAGACAAAAAGGATTGATGTTTTGCCCTTATGGATTTGCCTAATTTTAGGATTACTGATATTTTCCTTGGGAATAGCTAATGAGATACCTGATTATTATCAGGATAAGTTAGTAGGTAAAAGGAATCTGGTAGTGAGACTGGGAAGAAAAAATGCGGTTAAACTATTTAGTTTTATTCTGTTTCTAGTTTTTTTGGTTTTAAGTTTGGGTATTTGGCTGGGAGTTTTTCCTTTCTTAACCATTGCTTGCTTCCTGTTACTTCCTTTGGCGTTAAGAAGTATAATAATCGCCAGAACTCATTATGATTCTCCTTTAGATTTCTTACCTGCCATTCGGATAACCTTATTTATCTATATAATAATAGTGGGGTTTTTAAGTATAAGTTGTTGGGGAGGCCAAAGATGAATGAGCTGATGGAGATTTATCAGCCTATCAAAGAAGAATTAAAACAAGTAGAGGAAATTTTAGCAGCTAGGTTGGGAGAGTCAAAAAATAAATCTATTCTAAAATTAAATCACTTTTTGTTAGAGTCTACGGGCAAAAGAATCCGGCCGGCATTGGTAATTCTTTGCGGTAAGGCTGCTTCAGGTCACCACTTACCACTTGCCATTTGTCATTTAACTAATATTGCTTCTGCCATAGAACTAATCCACATTGCTTCTTTAATCCATGATGATGTTATGGACCACGCTCGTCTTAGGCATAACAGACCCACGGTTAATTATAAATGGGGCAATGATGTAGCTATAGCTTCAGGTGACTATCTTTATTCTTTAGCCTTTGAGTTAATTTCCAGCTGTGGCAATACCAATATCTTAGAGTGTATAAGTTCTGCTACCAAAAGTATGTGCGAAGGCCAACTCATCCAGATTTGTGAAAGAGATAATCTAGATTTACTAAAAGAACGTTATATACTTATTGTAAAAAAGAAGACTGCAAGCCTCTTTGCCGCTTCTTGCCGGGTAGGGGCGATGCTTTCTAATTGTCAAAGAAACATCCAAAGCGCACTTGAACAATATGGTTTAAACTTTGGTATTGCCTTTCAGATAGTTGATGATTGTTTAGACTTAATTGGCCAAAAAGAAGATTTAGGAAAAACTCCCGGTGCAGATTTTAGAATGGGAGAGTTGACACTTCCGGTATTAAATTTAATCTCTCAGAGTAAAGATAAAGATAAAGATAAAGATAAGATAATGGCTTGTATAAGACAGCAGGATAATCCTGAGGCATTTGAAGAAATAAGGCAAAGATTTATTAATTCCCAGGCATATCCTAAGACAAAAGAAGTTGCATTATCTTAT
>JAMWCK010000010.1 GCA_023819625.1 Candidatus Omnitrophota bacterium
CCAATCCGCGATTATAAAAACCTTAACAATGCGCTAATTTTTCTGATTGTCCGGTATGGCCTTTGTTTTAGTAATTCTGCTTTGCTACTTGAACCGGTAGTAACTGCAATCACCCTTACCCTTGCCCCTCTGCCGGCTTCAACATCAATAGTCATATCCCCCACATATAACGTTTCTTTTGGTTTAACTTTTAATTTTTGCATAATTTTCTTTAAGATTTCTGGATGGGGCTTAATATTTTTTAAGCGATCGGCACAGAGGACAAAATCAAAATAACAGGAAATTTTTAAGTGGCGAATAAGCAGGTGTGAGAATTTTGTCGGTCGATTACTCGCTACGGCAAGTTTATAGCCTTTATTTTTAAGCTGGGTTAACAGCCTTTTGACGCCAGAAAGTAGACGTGAATCTTTGACTAAAGAAAGATGGTGGTGCTTACGGTAAATTAAAATCGCCCTTTTTAAATCCCTTTGTTTGACAAATGGTCTTAAGAGATTTTCATCTCCCCAGCCCACTGCCCGACGAATAGTCAGATTATCCTGAGGAGGTAATCCTAATTTTTTCAAGGTGTAATTAACACTACGGATAATCGCCGGATAGGCATCAATTAAGGTGCCATCTAAATCAAAGATAATGAGGCGAATTCCTTTCATTTAATAAATAGGGACAGACACTCTTTTTAAGAATAAATTGGCGTCTGTCCTTTTTTTAAATTCTGAGTTATGTGGGACTATTGGCTTTCAGGAATCGTTTCTTCTAGAGGAGCTGATGTGTCCTCGGTAGTCTCGAATTTTTCTACGCTAATATTTTTGGCAAGATTTTTACCCTCGGCAGTAGTAACATAATCAATGCTTAAGGCATCATTTAACTTTATCTCATCCAATGACTTAACATTCTCAAAAACAGTATACTCATTAACACTAATCGTTATCTCTTTTTCCTCATCCGTATCGTAATCCAGGTATTTTAATAAAATCTCTTTTTTCTGGGTGTCTATAGATTTTACCTCTCCCCACACCCACTCGGTTTCTGTCTCCTGGGCAAAGACCAGGTTTGATAAAACCAAACAAATTCCCATCCCTAAAATTAGACTCTTCTTACACATCCTGCACCTCCTTAAATTAAGCTCTACTCTATCATACTTAAGTCCATTTGTCAAGATTATCTATAAAAAGGTGAAGACAAGGCCAGCCAAACTATTGCCGTCGTCACTATTCCCACACTCAAACCTACCCAGAACCACTTAAAGAAAGTTATGCGGATGTTTGTTTCTTTCTCTAATATCCCTAAGGCGACAATATTCGCCGTTGAGCCGACTAAGGTGATGTTACCGCCTAAACAACCTCCAAACAATAATGCCCACCAAAGAGGGGAAAGAAAGAAACCCAAGGTCTTAAAACTTTGAACTATAGGTATGAACGCAGCTACCAAAACTACGTTATCTAAAATCGAGGAACCAATTGTCGATGTCCAAAGCAAAGTACCCATTAATATCTTAGGATTCCCCTTTACCAGATAACTTATTTTTTTTGCTAATACCTCAGTTACGCCGGTATACTTCAACGTTCCTGCCTTAGCAAATAAAAGTAAAAAGAACAAAAGCGTCCACCAATCTACATCTTTCTCAATGTAACTGCGTGCCTTTTGCCATCTCCAGATCATCACCATTCCGGCAGAAATCAAAGGGATACTCAAAAGTAAAGTATTAGTCTCTAATCTCCATAAAAGTTCTAAACGGCGATGGAGGGCAATAAATAAGAGTGTGACTCCAAATACCGCCAAACCTAACTTAAGTTCTCTTTCGGGAGGGATGGAGATTAATCTAACAAGAATTTCATTTGCCTGGGAGTCTTTTATTTTCTCCTCCAATTTCTTAAGTGGCTTGCGGTACCAAAAAACTACTAAAATGATGGTGATTAAAAGACATACCCACATTAAAGGAAATGCCTTCAAGATAAAATCCTCAAAAGTAAGCCCAGATTTAGAGGCAATAAGAATGCCAATCGGATTACCCAAGACAGTTCCCGTTGAACCAATATTAGTGCTAAAGATACTAATAATTATATAGGGGGTAGGGTCTATTTCAAAGTAATCACAGATCTCTAAAATCGCTGCGGCCATAAAGACAATAGAAGTAACCTCATCCACAGAACAAGCAAGAAGGGCCGACATTATAGAAACTATAAAGACGAATTTTCGCGCCGTCAAGTTTTTGATACGTAAAATAATCGTAATTATCCAAGCAAAGAATCCTGAGTCTTTAAGCAATCCCACGAGGAGCATCATCCCTACCAAAAATAAAATTACTTCTAGAGAAGAAAATTTAATCAGATTTTCTAAATCTACGGTCTTGGTCGCTAAAAGTGCACCGATACCCAAAAAAGCAATTGCAACACGAAAATCCCAAAAGAAAAGTGTAGCAAAAACAGAGGCAAAAAAAATTAATAGGGAGATAATCTGCGGAGAATTTAAGCCCATAGTCTTACTTATAAAGCCTATCAGGCAAATCAAAAATAATAAAATTATAAATTTAAGAACTAATCTGTTCCCCATCCTGCCTCTTTGGCGTATGATTTAATAATATCTTCTCGGGTTATTATCCCGACAACTTTTTTTTCTTTATTTAAAACCGGGATTCTTCTTACATTTTGAGTAAGCATAATCCGTGCCACCTCACAGCAAGAGGCATCTTCAGCAGTGGTAATTACATCTCTACGCATCAACTGTGAAACTCTAATATTTCCCAATTCCAAAAATTTCTTTTTAATAGATTTAGGATTTTCATCATAGACGAATCTACCTACCTTATCAATGTAACTGGGCAGAATATATGTTAAGACATCTTTCTCGGTAAACATACCCACAAGTTTTCCCTCTTCATCAATTACCGGAAGACCACTGATATGCATCTTAAACAATAAATCTAAGGCATCCTTGGCACTACCATTGGGTTTAATACTTATTAGCTCTTTAGTCATCACTTCCTTTACTTTCATTTTTTTCTCCTTCTCCTATTATTATTAGGGACACCCTCCCGATTAGCACAAGGGGTCTCCCTATAACCTTTAAAAAATTTCTTTTAAGCGGGATTTTAGTTTTAGATAAATAAAAGAAGCGACGCCGGCCTTAAATAAATCTCCCGGAAGAAAAGGAAGAAATCCCATCAGCAAAATTTTAGACCATGGGTAGCTAAATAAAAATTTAAGCCAGAATACTCCTAAGGCCAGGAGGATAAAATCCGCAAAAACTAAAATACAAAATACCCAAAATAAATTTTTTCCGTATCTAATAAATCTTCCCACAAAAAAACTCGCAAAAACAAATCCCAAAAGATAACCACCGGTAGGACCAAAAAGATATAACAATCCGCTTCCTGCACCTGTAAATATCGGTAAACCTAATATCCCTAAGACAAGATAACTGGCTTGAGAAAGACTACCCAAAGCACTTCCTAAAAAAGCCCCGGATAATAAAACAAAAAATGTCTGTAGGGTTACGGGTACAGGGGTAAATGTTAAAGGGATGCGGACAAATGCACCCAGAGCGGTCAAGATTACAAAGACGAAAACACCAATGGTGCGACAGAAGGTCTTATTTACAACTATTTCTTTTTTTAAGATTGCCTCCATAGTCCTCCTCCTTTATATGTCTTTAAATTAAACTACAATTAGAGCTGGTGGTTTTGACATTATGCCACAACCTTGGATACAAGGGTCATTATTATACCTGAAAACAGTCCGAGCGTAAAGTTATCATCTATTGGCAGGGGCAGGTATTCGGCTAAACTTGCAGCCAGTGCACCACTTATGATTGTTTGTGTCGGCAAGGCCAAAGAGGTAAACTTTAAAATTATACCGATAATTAAACAAACAATAAAGTTCGCTAAGCTACCTTCAAGGGTGCGCTGATTTAAGATTTTTCTTTTGCCAAATTTCAAACCAAAAAAATTCGCTGCCATATCACCAAAGATAAGAAATAAAATTGCCGTAATGGCAATTTGTTTCGTAAAAAAAATCACACACAGGAAGACGCCAAACACAAACCAGGTGGTAGTCAGAAGACCCTGTTTTTCTTTTTCTTTCAATAAAAAGTCAAATCGCTGAAAAAAATTTCTGTTAAATTCAAAATCCAAATGACGTCGTAATTCTAAACTAAGAAAAATAGCCAGAATCACCAGACACATAAAAAAGGTAGTAGTTTTGTTGGCGAAATAATAGGTAAGAGGAAAGATAAGTGCGCTTAGACGCCAGAGCCGACGCAAGGCTAAGATGGCCATTTTACCGCTTTATCTTTTATCCGATCCCATAAGACCGCAGTAAGCTGATGTATTTCTTTAGCATAGGCATCAAGACCGTTTTTTACTTGACCATCTAAAATCACCTCTGCCCCCTCATGGGTAGGATAGGCGCGAGTTTTACGCACTGCCTCTCTTAAGACCTCGGGGTTATCAATAATCATACAGGGAGTAAGCAGATTACCATTTCCATAAGGTTGAGCCTTTCTTAAAATCTTAAAGAATTCTGAATTTAAAACCTCTTTTAAGGACTTATTTTTGATGTTATCTACGGCAAAATGCACAAAGGCGCAGGGTTCAACATCACCTTTGTTGTTAATATGTAAATATCTTCTTCCCGCGGCAATGCAACCTCCAACAAATGGCCCGTCATTCCAAAAATCTCCGATAAATATAGGTAATCTTTCCCTTACTTGAGTAATTTTCTCCCGCAGCAAAATACGCTGCTTCGGGGTAGCCATTAAATTTAAATCGGGGTCTTTACCGATAGGCAGAAATTGAAAGAACCAGATGACAAAACATCCTTTCTTAAGAAGCATTTCAAAAAATGCATCCTGAATAATCTCATCGGTATTTTTGCGCGTCTGTGTTACGGATGCACCAAAGAAACAACCGACCTCTCTTAGATTATCCATTGCCTGCATAACTTTTTTAAATACGCCTTTACCGCGGCGCTGGTCAGTAGAATCCTCAAAACCCTCCAAACTCAACATGGGGGCGACATTACCTAATTTAGCTAAAATCCTGCTTATCTTCTTATCAATTAAAGTACCGTTAGTATACACCTGAAAATATATGTCGGGATGCTTTTTATAGACGTCCAACATCTCTTCATAGACAAACATCTCCCCGCCCTGGGTAGTAATAAAATGAATTCCCATCTGTTTTGCCTCATTAAGAATACGCTTAATTATAGAAACAGGGAGATCGTCCTTTGCTGTATAGCGGCGCGTAGAGCAACCTACACAGTTAAGATTGCAGCGCATGGTTGGGCTTAAAACCAGAAACCAAGGTGGCGTAATCCCCTCTTTTTCTTGATATTCCTTACCTTGACATATCCCCTGAAATATCGCCTTAATAAAAAAGGTCTTAATCAAAGCCTTTTTACATCTGGGGTTTAACTCCCTTAAAATCCGACGAACCAACTCTACACTAGGATGATTGGCCTTAAAATATTGTCTTAATTGCCGAAGGGACTTCTCGATAATTGGATCCTCGCGTGTAAGTATTTTTTCTGCGAGGTAACTAAGCTTAATCAACTGCTCATTAGAAATGCGCCCCAGCTGCATTACCACAAAGTAAAGAATCTCTGCGCTCAATGCACTTTTTATTCTCTCTTTTAAACGGACCATCTTTTAACAAAAAGGGTTAATAGTCGCCCTCCTTAAAAAGAGGCGACCTACTAACCCTTGTTCTTTTCTTAAATTTATTACTCTCTGGCAATGGCTAAAGTAATAACGCCCGCTAAGAGTAAGAATAAACCGATGCAGCCTTTAACCACCAGAAGCAGATCTCTCCACCAGGCTATAATCGCCCACACACCCAGCCCCAGAAACACCAGACCCAAAATTACCTTAAAGACTGTAGAGAGTATCTGCTTGATGTCTTTTTTTTCTTCTTGTTTTTCTTCTGGTTTCAGTTCTTCTGCCATAATTCACCTCCTTCTCGCGAAAGAGTCGGTTTTGATTTCCACCGACGATGAATCCAACCCCATTCTGCAGGGTATTGTCGAATATAAGATTCAATAATCTCTGTTAATCTTTGGACGTTTATTCGAATTGTTTCTTCTTGCGTTTCTTTTTTTTGTAATTCTAATGCCGGTTCAAAAATAATCTTATGGGTATTATCTTTTTGTCGGATAATAAAACAGGGGACAATTACCGCCTCTGTACGTTGCGCTAAAACTATTGGTCCTTTTGCCGTGGCGGCCTTACGACCGAAAAAATCTACAAATATCCCCCCTGTACCAAAATTCTGATCAAGGGGAATAAAGACTAAGGCGTTCTCTCTTAAAGCACGGATTGTGTTCTCTACGCAAACCTTGCGTGGTTGACTGTAAATGGTTTTAATATTCATTTTATTGCGCTTTGTTAAGAAAATTCTTTCCACGCGACTATCACGCATTGGTCGCATAATCCCTGCAGTCTTGTATCCTTCAAGGCTCAAACGTGCCAGCATCAGCGGAAAATTACCAAAATGTGCACTTACTAGAATCACGCCCTTGCCTTTAGACAAGGCTCTATCTAAATGCTCCCTGCCTACAAGCAAAACCTTCTTCTTCAAAAGCGAAGGTCTTTCCATTAGGAATAAAAGCTCTACACCGCTTTTTGCCATAAAAATAAAACAATCGCGACAAATCTCTTTTCTTTCCTTTAGCGATTTTTCTTTCCCAAAGGCAATCTCTAGACTCTCCAAGGCAATCTTTTTTTGTCTGTGGGCAAAGCGATAACCTATTCTGGCTAAACCTACAGCGAAACTATACAAGAGCGCCCCGGGGATAAACCTGATTATCAAAGAACAACCCATTAATCCTAACCAACCAAAGAACCGACTGATACCTTTGCGTAGCTTCTTGGCATCCATTCAACTAAAGATGGAGAAATTATAACAAAAGCGTTAAAAATTGCAAGGAAAAAATTATAACTTGTAACCAATCTTACGTAAAAACCCCTTGCGCCAGTTTATATCCTCCTCTTCCTCAACCCCTTGGGGTTTTAGACCGTCAATTACCCCCATTATGCCGCGTCCAGAGGGAGTCTCTGCCACAATGACCTCTATCGGATTAGCCGAGGCACAATAAATATTGCAGACCTCGGGTAGGTTTTTAATTGCATTTAAGACGTTAATCGGGTAGGCGTTTTTTAAGAAAACAAGAAAGCTGTGACCTGCACCAATTTCAAGGGCATTGTCTTCGGCTAATTTTTTTAATTCTGGGTCATTACCTTCCAGGCGAATCTTACAGGCACCCGAGGATTCCAAAAAGGCAATAGCAAATTTTATTCCCGGTACACTATTCATAAGTGCTTCATATAAATCTTCAACGGTCTTAATAAAGTGGCTCTGACCTAAAATTAAATTTATTTCATCGGGTTTCTTGATTTTTACTAATTTTAATTCTACCATCTTTTAACCCCCAGGTTTATTATTTTAGCATAAAGTTAAAAAAATTCAATTTGAAATATATGGCAATTTAGGTATAATTATTCTTGTGAATATCCCAACAATACAAATGCACTACCAGCAAATCCGGCGGATATTGATTTTGGTATTAGTGCTCAATTGGTCAGTAGCTTTAGCAAAAATTGTCTTGGGGCTCTTAAGCAAATGCGTGAGCATGATCGCCGACGGTTTCCATTCCTTTGCCGATGGTACTTCCAACATCATTGGCATAATTGGTATTACGCTTGCCTCTCAACCGAAAGATACTGACCACCCCTATGGTCACCGTAAATACGAAACCTTATTTTCTTTAGGGATTGCTATAAGTTTGTTTCTGGTCTCCTTTAATATTGGCAAAGAGGCAATCGTGCGGATAATCACTCCGGTTTTGCCCCAAATCGATACCCGAAGTTTTCTGGTTATGCTCATCACCTTGGGTGTAAATTTTATGGTAATGCGCTATGAGTATAAAAAGGGTAGACTCTTAGGAAGCGATATCCTTATCGCCGATTCTCTACATACCCGTGCAGATATCCTAACCTCCACTGCGGTAATCTTAGCGCTCGTCGCCATAAAATTAGGTTATCCTATTCTTGATCCCCTTGTGACACTAATGATTGCCTGCCTTATTGCTTACAGTGGCTATAGAATAGCCAAAAAAAGCTCTGATATACTCTGTGATACGGCAGCAATTATCGATGTAAAAAAAATTGTGGATATTGTTTTAACTATAAAAGGGATAAAGTCGTGTCATAAAATTCGCACGCGCGGCCGTCCGGACGATATACATATAGATCTACATGTGCAGGTAAATCCCAATATGCATATGGATGAGGCGCATAAGATAAGTTATGAGATTGAGGCAGCAATTAAAAAGAACATTCCGCAAATTACCGATGTTATGGTGCATATGGAGCCAAGATAAAGCCTAAGCCGATACTGGCCATTATTCCCATTATTCCGCCAAAATAAAAAGGCGCTTGTGGACCAAAAAACTTCCAAAGGAAACCCGCCAATAGCGAGGCAGGAAACAATCCAATACCTACGAGTGTAGCGTGCATACCTAAAGCGGTGGCATATAGATGCCGAGGGGCAATATCGGCAACTAAGGCCTTTTCTATGCCCTCAGTAAATCCGATATATAAACCATAAAGTGTAAATAAAAACCATAAATTATCTAAAGAATTATTTATAGCAAATCCTAAATAAACCAGACCATAAAATAAATAACCGAAGACCAATAATATCTTTCTTCCGATTTTATCCGAAAGCCAACCTATAGGATAGGCGAGGAGGGCATAGATAGAGTTATAGACTAAATAGAAAAGTATGATTAAAGATAAAGAACCACCTAAATTTTTCGCACGCAAGAGTAAAAAATGATTTGAAGAATTTCCTAAAGCGAAGATAAAGCTAAAGACAAGGAACAACTTTAATCTTCTATCTAAAGCGCCCCACCTAAATTTGATTTTTTGCTGGATCGTTTCGCGGGAAGATTTTCTTTCCCGGACAAAAAATAAAAATACAATTCCTAAGGATGCGGGGATAAGCGAAAAAAGAAATATATCCTTAAAGTTGCCTGAATAACGCGTAACCAGAAAATAGGCGATAAAAACACCTAAAACCGCACCAAATGTATCCATGGCTCGGTGTAGACCAAAGGCAGCACCCTTTTTGCTTTCCTTGCTACTCTGGGCAATTATTGCATCGCGCGGGGCGGTGCGAATTCCCTTACCAAAACGGTCAATTACCCGACCGAAGAAAACAAACCACCAATTCATGGAAATATAGAGAAAGAATTTACCTATCGCCGAACCAGCATAGCCAAATAGCGCAAACAGCTTACGGGCTCTTATCTTATCAGAAAGATATCCGGAAAATACCTTCGTTAAGCTGGCCAAACTCTCGGCAATGCCTTCAATGAATCCTAATATTACGGGGCTTGCGCCAAGTCTATTCACCAAATAAATCGGCAAGAGCGGATAGACCATCTCACTGGAGATGTCGGTCAAAAGACTGGTAATACCTAATAAAATAATATTAAACATCTTATTGTAGATATTCTAAGGGATCTTCGGGTATGCCCTCTTTTCTTACCTCAAAATGAAGATGCGGCTTAACATCGGGAAAATTTTACATTACCGCTCTTGCCTACCAAGCCGATAACTTCACCCTGTCTGACAAATTGGCCTTTCTTTACATAAATTTCAGAAAGATGCCCATAGATAGTAATAAGATTGCCGCTGTGGCGCAGAATCACATAATTGCCCATTCCACGGTTTCTCTGACTGGTAATAACCCTACCCAAACGCGCCGCACGCACCGGTTTGCCCACTGGCGCATAAAGATCAATGCCTTGATGCTGCCTGCTACTACGCGGTGCGCCAAAGAAGCCATTGCCGCGGCGATCACAACGCACAACAATCTCTCTCTCATATTCTATGGGATAGAGAAAATAATGCTTATCCAGAAAGCTAAAAATTACTACCAGACCCAAGGTAAAAATTATTAATAAAAAGTAGTATCTTTTTCATCGCATATTTGAGAATAATTCTATTGAGGATGTCATCTTACCTTCATTAAATATCTCAAGCATAGAAATAATCTTACCGCTGGGGGCAATAAATGCCGAAACACCTGTATTCGCTGCACGCACTACCGCTACCCTATTCTCTACCGCCCTAAATACTGAGGCCTGAAGATGCTGATAAGCCGCCGCACTCCTACCAAACCAGGCATCATTGGTAATATTTACTAGAAAATCTGCTCCCCGTTTAACAAATTGCCTTGAGAGCTTAGGAAATAAATCCTCAAAACAAATCAAGACCGCGAATTTAGCCACTACCCTACTGCCCGCAACCGGTAACGTAAACAAGGTGTATTCTCTACCAGGGGTAAAATCTCCGATCGGCAGAATCTTCTCTAAAAACCCAAAGATCTTCCTTAAAGGTATATATTCGCCAAAGGGAACAAGGTGAAGTTTGTCGTATATTAAAGCCTTTCCTTTCTCTGAAATAAGGATGGCGCTATTATAATAATTTTTATCTTCCTTTCTTACCGCACCGAATAATAAAGGTATCTTTATCTTTTTAACAAAGCTAATGACCTGTTCATTATAAATTGAATTTTCTTCTAAGACATAAGGAATTGCTGCCTCTGGCCAGATAACTAAATCCGGTTTGGCCTCTATTGCCTGCCGGCTGATATCCAGGTATTTGGTGATAATTATCTCTTCCATACCGGCACGCCATTTTAACTCTTGGGGAATATTGGCCTGAATCACAGAAATCTTCAATTTGATAGGTAGTATAAAGGAGGGGGGAATTAGATTTAGTTTATAATACCCATAAATTAAAGATAAAAATAAGATCAAAAGAGGCAATAAAAAAGATTTAACTATTGAGACAGATTTCTGTTCTTTACTTATAATCCATAACTTATAACTTATAACTTTATAGATTGTCACATTAATCATCATCACTAAAAACGAAACACCCCAAACTCCGCTAAAATCCGCAATTTGAATCACAGGTAAATTGAGGTACTGAGAGTAACCTAAGAGTGCCCAGGGAAAGCCTGTAAATAAATGAGAGCGCAGACATTCTAAGATAATCCAGAGAAAGGGAAGAAATAGTAGTGCGTAGTGAGGGGCGAGGAGCAAGATAAAATAAAAAATTAGGCCAAAGATACCAAAATATAAGGCTAAATAAACAATTAAAAGAACTGTTCCGGTTAAAGTTACATTAGCTAACCAGTAAATAGTCCCTGTCCAGAAGATAATTCCCGTAAAATAAGAGAGTAAAAATGCCCGGCCCTTAGATTTACTTTGAATGGCCCAAAATAAAGGCAAAAATCCAAACCAGGCAAAGAACCAAAGATTATAGTTAGGAAAGGAAAAGATTAAAAGAACTGCAGAAAGAAAACAAAGAAAAATATCTTGGGTTATCTTCCGTGACATTTTTTATATTTTTTCCCCGAACCACAAGGGCAAGGGTCGTTACGACCAACCTTAGGAAAGGATACCTCAGATGCCGAGGAAGCGGGTCTTTGTGAAATAGAAGGTGAATCTTCAAAGGGTATCTTTTCTTGCGAAGTTTTAAATCGGGATGCTTCCGGATGTAAGAATTCCTTAGACAAATCACTAAATATACCTCTAAATCCTTCCCCCGCTAATATCGGGGCCTGGGGTTGCGCACGAACCGGCTTAAGCCGAAAGATAATCTCTACTGCCTCCTCTTCAATACTGGCAATCAACTGGCTGAACATCTCAAATGCTTCCCGTTTATATTCAATGAGAGGGTCCCGCTGACCATAGGCGCGTAGACCAATTCCTTCGCGTAAATAATCCATCGCGTATAAATGGTCTTTCCACTTGGTATCAATAATCTGCAAAAATACCATTCGCTCTAAATTACGTAATGACTCTTCGCCAAAAATCCTTTCCTTTTGGGCATAGAAATCCTTCAGCTTCTCTAATAAAAGCTCTTTTACCGCTAAGGTATCTTTTCCTTGTATTGCTAGCGGATCCACTTCCATACCGAAATTTAATTTTAAGTTACTTAAAACCTCCTCGATGTTTCCTGTAGCGGCACTTAAATTTTTCTCTAACATTCTCTCTAAGATTCCTAAGATATCATCTTTTAAGGATACACCCTCCAAAATCGCCCGGCGTTGACTATAGATTACCTCTCTTTGTTTATTCATTACATTGTCGTATTCTAAGAGCTGTTTTCTAATTTCAAAATTATGCTGTTCCACGCGACGCTGGGCAATCTCAATAGACTTAGATACCCAGGGATGTTCAATTACCTGTCCGTCTTGTAGACCTAATCTATCCATAATCCCTACTAACCGATCTGAGCCAAATAAACGCATCAAGTCATCTTCTAATGATACATAAAAACGCGATGAACCGGGATCTCCCTGACGCCCGGAACGACCGCGCAATTGATTGTCAATGCGTCGTGCCTCATGCCGCTCTGTGCCTAAAACATGTAATCCCCCTAAACTTACAACCTTACGGTGCTCCACTTCTGTCTCTTGTCTATATTTCTCTAACAATTTTTTATATTCTGCTTGATAATCAGGACTCCCCGGGTCTAATTTTTGTCGCGCAAGATTGCGCGCAAGATATTCGGGGTTCCCTCCCAAAAGTATATCTGTTCCCCGACCAGCCATATTCGTGGCAATAGTAACCGCCTTCAGGCGTCCTGCCTGGGCAACAATCTGTGCCTCTAATTCGTGATATTTGGCATTGAGTACCTGATGCGGAATTCCCCGCCTTTTAAGCATCCCCGAAAGAATTTCGGATTTTTCTATGGAAATTGTCCCCACTAATACCGGCCGTCCCTGATTATAAAGCTCTACGATTTCTTCTACGATGGCATTAAACTTCTCTCTTTCGGTTTTATAAACGCAGTCAGGATAATTGGTGCGAATTAAGGGGCGGTTAGTAGGAATTACCACTACATCCAACTGATAAATACTCTTAAATTCCACTGCTTCGGTAAAGGCGGTACCGGTCATACCCGCCAACTTCTCATACATCCGGAAATAATTCTGAAAAGTTATTGTCGCCAAGGTCTGGTTTTCCCGCTCTATCTTTACATTCTCTTTTGCCTCCACTGCCTGATGCAAACCATCAGACCAACGTCTACCCGGCATCAGCCTTCCGGTAAATTCATCAACAATCACTATCTGAGCATCTTTTACCACATAATCCACATCTTTTTTATAAAGATTGTGCGCCTTAAGCGCCTGGATAACATGATGCCGCCACTCCATCGTTTCAATATCGTGCAGATTAGGAATACCCAAAAGCGCACAGACCTTAGATTCGCCTTCTTCTGTCAAATGGGCGGTATGGGCCTTTTCATCCACAATATAGTCAAAGCCTTTGCTTAAGTCTTTGCCTTTATATTTTGCCTCAATCTCGTCTTTCTCTAAGATAATTCTTCCTTTTAACTTGGGGATGATACGGTTAACAATATAGTATTTATCTGTAGACTCCTCTGCTGGCCCAGAGATAATTAATGGCGTGCGCGCCTCATCAATCAAAATCGAATCTACCTCATCCACAATGGCAAAGTAAAATGGCCGCTGTACCAAATCTTCTAATTGATACTTCATATTATCCCGTAGATAATCAAAACCAAATTCATTGTTGGTTCCATAGGTGACATCGCAACTATAAGCAATCTTTCTTTCCTCATCCGACATCTCATGCTGAATAACCCCTACACTTAAACCTAAAAATTCATAAATCGGTCCCATCCATTCACGGTCTCTTTTGGCTAAATAATCATTAACCGTAACAATATGTACACCCTTGCCTAAAAGTGCATTAAGATAAGCAGGAAGTGTTGCCACCAGGGTTTTTCCTTCTCCCGTAGCCATCTCGGCAATCTTTCCTTCATGCAAGACGATCCCCCCGGCGATCTGCACATCAAAATGCCGCATACCAATAGTGCGTTTAGCTGCCTCTCTAACCACCGCAAAGGCCTCCGGCAAAACCTCGGCAAAGATTTTATTGGTGGTTAATCTCAATTTCTCTTTAAGTCTATCCTTTTCTTCCTGTAGGGCAGCGGCAACCATTGCGGCTTTTAATTCCTGGATCTGGTATTCTAACTCCTTGCCCCTTTTGTTTATCCTTTCCTTAAATTCAAATGTCTTTTGTCTTAATGCTGTATCGGACAAGGCACTAATCTCTGGCTCTAAGGAATTAATTATTTCTACTTGTGCGGCTAAATCGAGCATCTTGTTCATTGAAGAAATGGGCATCTCGGGATGCAAAAGAATATTAACCGAGGGGTATCTTTTTTTGATGATATCTTGTTTATGTCTTAAAATTTGTTTTTTAATAAATCCGAACATTTCGTTTAATTTTTAGCCTTTACCTTTTGATTTTTTAGATACGCCTGAATAAACTCATCCAACTCGCCATCCATAACCCTTGCCACATCCGTGGTTTCGTAGTTGCTGCGGTGATCTTTGATGAGATTATAAGGATGCAATATATAAGAGCGAATTTGACTGCCCCATTCAATCTTTTTTTTATCGCTTCCGTATTGACTAAAAAGCTCCTGTTCTTTTTTCTGTCTTTCTAATTCATAAAGGCGTGCCTTTAAGATTTTAAGGCAGGTCTTTTTATTTTGATATTGGGAGCGTTCATTCTGAGACTGCACTACGATATTCGTGGGAAGATGGGTAATCCGTACTGCAGAATCGCTTTTCTGCATATGTTGGCCACCCGGACCAGATGAACGAAAGGTCTCAATCTTTAAATCTTTCTCCTGAAGTTTAATCTCTATGTCTTCCTCTATTTCTGGAAGCACGTCTACCGAGGCAAAAGAGGTGTGTCGGCGCTTGTTGGCATCAAAAGGGGAGATGCGCACCAGACGATGCACACCCCGTTCGCTCTTTAGATACCCGTAGGCATAATCTCCCTCAATAAGTAAGGTAACATTTTTTATCCCTGCCTCTTCGCCAGCAAGCATATCAATAGCCTTTGGATTGTATCCGTGCCTTTGCGCAAAACGCACATACATCCGCAGAAGCATTGCCACCCAATCACAGGCCTCGGTTCCTCCTGCGCCCGCATTAATACTTAAAATAGCGTTATTGCGATCGAATTCGCCACTTAAGATGGTCCTAATCTCAAAATCCTCCAGTTCTTTTAAGAGTTTATCTACGCCTTCGGATAACTCCTTAATTAATTCCTGTTCGTCAGCGGTGATAACCTCAATGAGCTCTTTTAATTCCTGATATCTCTTAGAAGCATTTTCCCAGGACTCAACACCCGCCTTTAGGAATTTTAATTCCTTAACAACCTCACTCGATTTTTCAGGATTATCCCAGAATCCAGATTCTGACATCAACAAGGAGAGCTGATTAATTTTTTGCCTTTTGTTATCGACGTCAAAGATAACCTCTTAATTGTTCAAGGTGATTATGGATGGATGAAAGTTTTAATTTTATCTGCTCTAACATAAATTACCTCCCCCTATTTTGGTTTTTTATGTGCGCCTTATTCCCCTTAAGGCAAGCATAAACTCCTCTTTGTTATCAGAAAATTCGGCTGCTGTCTCTTCGCTTACCCTACCCTCTTTAACCAATTTTACCAGGGATTGATTAAAAGACTGCATCCCGAATATTGTTCCTTCTTCAATATATTGTGGTATCTCCCAGGTCTTACCTTCGCGGATTAACCGGGCAATAGTAGGCGTAAGCACCATAATCTCACATGCAGGGATGCGTCCGGACTTATCCCTCAAAGGCACCAGACGCAAAGAAATCACACCTTTTAACGAGTATGACAACTGGATTCTTATCTGTTGATGCTGATGCGGAGGAAAGAAATTGACAATTCTCTCTACGGTCTGTGCGGCATTTATCGTATGCAGGGTGCTTAAAACTAATACCCCTGTCTCCGCAGCAGTTAAAGAAGAAGCCATGGTTTCATAATCGCGGATATTACCGATAAAAATTACATCCGGACTTTGTAAGGTAAAGGCACGGAGTGCGCTACTATATGAGGAAACATCCAGACCCAATTCTCTCTGGTTAATAATTGAGTTCTTGTCTTTGAAAGTAAATTCAATGGGTTCCTCAACAGTCAAAATATGTTTATGACAATTATTATTGATATATTCAATCATACTGGCAATGGTAGTAGATTTACCGCTCCCGGCGCTTCCGGTCAAAAGCACCAGGCCCCTTGTCTCTAAAGATAACCTTTTTAACACCTCTGCGGGTAGATTAAGTGCTTCAAAAGTCTCTACGGAACTACGTACATTTCTGATGACAATGGAGGGGGTGTTTCGCTGCATAAAGATACTGATGCGAAATCGCCGCTGAAATTCTTCTAAATAAAGGGCAAAATCCACGTCTAAATTATCTCTTAAGACCTCGCGCTGTTTAGGTGTAGTCAATTCCTCTACTGCCTTTATTACATCATCCACACTTAATATCTCCTTACCCAAAGAGACAATCTGCCCATCCTTTCTTAAACGTAATGTGCTTCCCGCACGATAAAATAAATCCGAGGCATCCTGCTTAACCATCTCTTCTAATAATTTTTTTATACTCATTTTAACCTCCATCTCTAACTGATTATAACATCTTTTCTTTAATTTGTCTCTCAAGATTTAAAAGTAGTTTTTTCATTTTCTTACCGTAGGAATAACCACCTAATTTTCCATCTGTACAAACTACGCGATGACAGGGAATAAAAATGGGCCAGGGATTTCTTTTTAAGATCTGACCCACCGCACGAAAGGCACGCGGTGAACCCGCCTTCTTTGCCACCCACTGATAGGTGCGCACCTCACCCAAAGGAATACTTAAAACAACTTTGTAAACCTTTTTCGCAAAAGGGGTCATTTGCCGATTATCTTTTTTCTTCTTAAGACAGAATGATACGCCAACGCAAAACGGTGTGCCTCATCTCTAATCCTACGGATGAGATTTAACGCCGGGGTCTGCTGATTTAGGCTTATGGGCTGTGGATTATTTTGCGTATAGATATTCTCCTTTTCCTTGGCAATGCTTACCAGAGGAATTTTAAGCCCTAACTTATTAATCTCCTCC
>JAMWCK010000126.1 GCA_023819625.1 Candidatus Omnitrophota bacterium
AAACGCAACGTGTCAATAAAGGAGTAAAAATGGCGAAAGTTAAGTTATACGATACGACACTCCGCGATGGTGCGCAAGGAGAGGGCATTTCTTATTCGGTAATGGATAAGATACGCATCAGCGAAGAATTGGATAGGTTGGGTATACATTATATTGAAGGTGGATGGCCAGGGGCAAATCCTAAGGATATGGAGTTTTATCTAAAGATGAGCCAAAGACGCCTTAAAAGTGCCCAGTTAGTGGCCTTTGGTTCAACGCGGCGGCCAGAGATGGGTGCTAAGATTGACAGGAATCTTAAAGGGTTGCTTAAATCGGAAGCCAGAATAATAACTATCTTTGGTAAGACCTGGGATTTGCATATTCGTGAAGTTTTAAAAACTACCCTGGATGAAAATCTGAAGATGATTGAGGATTCAATAAGTTTTTTGGTCTCCAAGGGGCGGATTGTCTTTTATGATGCAGAACATTTTTTTGATGCCTATCGAGAAAACAAACCATACAGCTTAAAGTGTCTAGATGTCGCCTGCCAGGCAGGGGCACAGGCGATTGTCCTATGCGATACCAATGGCGGAACACTTACCTCAGAAGTTTATCGTGTCATTAAAGAAATTCGGCCGCAAATCAAAGTCTTGTTAGGTATTCACTGTCACAATGATGCAGATCTGGCAGTAGCTAATTCCCTTGCGGCGGTAGAGGCGGGTTGCGATATGGTTCAAGGGACAATCAACGGTTATGGCGAACGTTGCGGAAATGCCGATTTAATTCCCATCATTGCTAATCTTAAGCTAAAGTTAGGCATAGATTGTATCGGTGATGAGAAATTGAAGGAATTGACCCGTGTCTCGCATTTTGTTGCGGAAATCAGTAATTTAAAACACAGAAACGACCAGCCTTATACGGGCTCTTCTGCCTTTGCCCATAAAGGTGGGGTGCATATTAACGCGATAATAAAAAATCCCCGGACCTATGAACACGTTGAGCCAAATCTGGTGGGAAATAAAAGACGTATCCTAGTTTCGGAGTTAGGTGGTAAGAGTGGTATCCTAATACGGGCAAAAGAAATAGATTTAGATTTACGTAAAGATGACCCAAAGACAAAAAAAATTTTAAGACTTATTCAATCCTTAGAGCATCAGGGTTATCACTTTGAGGCAGCAGAAGGTTCCTTTGAGCTTTTAATGAAGAAGGCGCTTAAAAAATTTAAAAAATTTTTTGAATTAGAGGGTTTTCGTGTGGTGGTGGAAAAACTTTCTGATAAAAAGATTACCTCTGAGGCAATTATTAAATTGAGGGTAAAAGGGATAAAGGAGCATACCGCGGCAGAAGGCGATGGGCCGGTGAATGCCCTGGATAACGCCTTAAGAAAGGCGTTGAAAAATTTTTATCCTACATTAGCCCAGATGCGACTTACTGATTTTAAGGTAAGGGTATTAGATGAGAAGGCGGGTACCGCGGCCAAGGTAAGAGTGCTTATCCAGTCACAAGATAAAGAAGATACCTGGTCAACGATCGGGGTTTCAGAAAATATTATTGAGGCAAGCTGGCAGGCACTGGTAGATAGTATTGAGTATAAGTTATTGAAGGACGGCGTAAGCTAGATGCTTGATTATATAGAAATTTTTAGAGCATTCAATAAGGGAAAGATTAAATATATTGTCGCTGGAGGACTGGCAGTAAACCTTTTGGGAATTCCCCGGATTACCTATGATATAGATTTACTTCTTTATTTGGAGGATAAGAATTTACATAAATTTTTATCCTTGATGAAAAAATGGGGTTTTAAACCAAAGATGCCTGTAGATATTATGGAATTTGCCCAGGAAGAAAAAAGAGAGGATTGGATAAAAAATAAAAATATGAAGGCATTTAGATTGTATAAACCCCAATGGCCGGTTTCGGAAATAGATATATTGATAGATACCCCTGTAGATTATAATAAAGCAATTAAAAACATTCATTATATTGAAGTGGGTAATATATCTATTCCCGTAATCTCTATAGATGACCTGATAAAAATGAAATCTAACACCACAAGAAAACAGGATAAAGCAGACATAAGATATTTAAAGAAAATTAAAAATGAAAAAAAGAGGCGGGTTTGATTATTATTTGGAAGAAGAAATTATAAAAGAATATCAAAAAAAACCAATTGCGTTGCGTCTGAAATGGTTATATCAAGCAAATATTTTAAGAAGACATCTTCCCAAAAGAATTATTAGACTTCAGGATAAATTTCGGGAGGGAAGAATCTAGACAATAATGAATGAAATCCCTACTCGCTATAATCCTAAAGATACGGAAGATAAGTGGTATAAGTTCTGGGAAGAAAATAATTTCTTTGCCGCAAGTGTAAATCCCGCCAAAAGGCCATTCTGTATAGTTATCCCCCCACCTAATGTCACGGGAATCCTGCATATGGGGCATGCCTTAAATAATACCATTCAAGATATCCTTATCCGATATCACCGTATGCGGCAAGAAGAGACGCTCTGGATGCCGGGGGTAGACCATGCCGGAATTGCCACACAGAATGTGGTGGAGAGGGCGCTTGCTAAAGAAGGGCTTAGGCGTCAGGATTTGGGAAGAGAAAAATTTCTAGAAAGGGTCTGGGAGTGGAAAGAAAAATATGGCTCAACTATTATTAGACAGCTGAAAAAATTAGGTGCCTCCTGTGATTGGAAAAGGGAGCGCTTTACAATGGATGAGGGATATTCTGAGGCAGTAAAGACGGTGTTCGTTACTCTTTGGCAGAAGGGTTTAATTTATCAGGACGATAAAGTGATAAATTGGTGCCCACGTTGCTGTACTGCCTTGTCTGACGAAGAGGCACCGTATCGGGAGATTCAAGGGAATCTTTATTATTTAAGATACCCTCTTAAAAAACAAATCCCAAATCCCAAATCCCAAATCCCAAACAAATTCCAAATTCTAAATTCTAAACAATATATTATCGTAGCTACAACTAGACCAGAGACAATGTTAGGTGATACCGCAGTTGCGGTCAATCCCAAAGATAAGCGCTACAAAAGACTTATCGGTAAAACCTTAATTTTGCCTTTGGTTAATCGGGAAATCAAGATTAT
>JAMWCK010000011.1 GCA_023819625.1 Candidatus Omnitrophota bacterium
GACCAAGACCGACTTACAGACAAGACTCAATCAAAAAGAAGAAAACGAGAATAAGCTTAAGGCTGAGCTGGAGAATTTGACCCACAAAAAAGATGACCTGGAAAGAATACTTGCTACTTTAGATAAGGAGAAACAAGAGATAGAGACTAAACTAAAGAATGAGGTCATGAATCTTGTAAAAGAAAAAGAGGGTCTGGAGGTTGAGAGGGCAATCTTAATAAGCACTCACGGCAAACTTAAAGAAGAGCTAGAGCTCTTAAATAAAACCAAAGCCGAAACAGAAACACAACTTTATGATAAGATAGCCAATTTGGAAAAGAAAAACTTTTCTTTGGAGTCAAGAGTGAGCACGTTTGATGCTATAAGATCAAATTTAAATTCTAAAATAAACGTACTTAATGATAGTCTTAAGAGTTTAGAGGAATCCAAAAAGGCAATAGAGCTTCAACTTATGAATGAGATTGAATTGGCAAAAGAGAAAGAGGCCAAAATAAATAAGATTGAGACCGAGCTCATTGCCTTTAAAAAAGAAAACGCATCCTTAAAAAAACAGCTTATGCTTTCTGAAAAAGCCAAAGAGGACTTAGAGAGCAAATTTAATAAGCAGTTAGCGCGTCTTGAGAATGAAAAAAACGAGATTGAAACAAGATTGAAAGAGGAATTATCAAATCTTAAAAAAGATAAAGAAAAGATGGAAAAGAGATTAATAAGCAAGATCGCCTTTTTAGAAAAAGAAAAAGAATTAAATTCAGAAAAAATCAAGGATGACTTAAACGAGAGTCCATCTCCTGATATTGGGGAAGAGATTTTGGTTGAGGTCAAACCTAGAGAGGAGTTAGCGAGTATACAAAATTTAGGGGAGACAACAGTCCCCGAGATAGAACTTGGCAAAAATCAAGAGAGGATAATTGAAAAGGGTTGCGGTACGATAATTGGGAAAGATTTAGAAAATAGAGAGATCTGGATTGATTTTGGAAAGATAAACGGTGTTACTGCGGGACAGTTTTTTGATGTATATCGCAATAATACAAAAATTGCTGTATTAAAGGCGGTGAAGATTTTCGATACCTTTACAATAACAAACACCTTTTCTGATGATGATTTTGATAACTTAAGAGAGCTTGATGAAGTAAGATATTCTATTGATAATAGTAGATAAATGTGTTAATATGATTTCTATTAATGGGAAAAGAATTATGGCTGATATTCAAAGGAGATGAAGAAAAATGAGGAGAATTAGATTGTTGATAATCGCGATAGGGGTTTTAATTTTTGCGGAAGGAATAGGTATTATATATTTTGCGCAAAAATCACAGGCGCTAAATAAAAGATTGGAGACCTTAAAGCCAAATTATGAGAAGATAAGCCAGCAAGAGCGTGAACTTAAGGCAAAATACGATGCGTTATTTAAGGAAAATCAAGCAATAAAAGAAGACCGTAATAATCTCATGGCACAGGCAAAGACCTTATTGGTAGAAAAAAACCGTGCCCAAGAATTGGCTCATACTTTAGAGAAATTGAACAATGATATAATTCTGCTGCAGAAAGAAAAAGAGGAGATTCAGAAACAAAATCAGAAATTGCAGGAGATGAGCAAGCAACTCATGAATACATTAGAACAGACAACTAAAGAAAGGGATAATCTTAAAATCGCCTATGAAAGGGCCAGAAAGGAGCCCGAAATAAAAGAGCTTAAGAAAGAGATTGCTAATTTACAAAAGGAAAAGACGGACTTGGAATATAAATTTAGACAGTCGCAGAAGGATCTTAGTAGTTTAAGCGATAAGAAATCCAAATTGGAAGCAGAGGTAGAAAAATTAAGCGCCCAATTAAATGAATATAAGAAGAACTATGCGGAGGCGCTTAAGAAAAATAAGGGCCTAGAAGAGGAGATAAAAAATATCCCCAAGAAATTTTCGGAGATTGCGCGTCAGAATAAAAGGCTTATTCGAGAAACCGCAGAGATGCATTATAATTTAGGAGTTTTTTACACCAAAAACAAAGAATACGAGCGGGCAATTGCCGAGTTTGAGAAGGTAATAGAAATAACCCCGGATGATTCTTATGCACATTTTAATTTAGGTTATATCTATGCCGAGTACCTGGTGAATCGGAAGAAGGCAATTGAGCATTTCCGGCATTTTTTAAGGTTGGCTAAAAGCGATGACAAAGATATAGATTGGGTAAAGAGATATCTTTTAACCTGGGAGACCTATGAAGCAAAACAGCCGATGAAATAAATCTTTTATGTATTACCTTAAGATTAGACCAATCCTTTCCGTATCCATATGATACGCAAAATTTTTTTTTTGATTCTTTCTCTGATTTTTGTCTTGGGCGTAAATATCTACCTCCGTTCATTTCCCATTTTCTTTCCACAATTAAAATCACAGGCAAGGCGTATTGTAGAGGAATCAATCCGGCAGGCCATAACCCAACAGGTCTATAGGCAATTTCCGCAATATTATTCATTAGCAAAAGATAAGATTATTAGACAAAGATTTTTAGAATACAAGAAACAAAATAAACAGAATATAAAAAGGCAGATACGTGATTTATATCTTAAACTTAAAGATAGATATCAAGACCCCAGTGGTCAAACTTACCTTATGGAATTAGACTGCTGGCATTGGGCAAGATATGTAGAGAATGTAGTTAAATTCGGTCATCCGGGTGATGAGGTTATATTTGGCCGCCAATGGGACGCCTTTATGCTTGCACCATTCGGCAGTTTTCTGCAATGGGAGGCCTTCCTTTATTATCTATCTGCCTTCTGTTATAAAGTTTTTTCTCTCTTTAAGAGTGTTTCCTTATTTCATTTTTTATTTTATTTACCTTTATTTTACATTACCCTTTTTATTGTTGCTTTATATGGTTTTTCTTTTTTCTGCGGCGGGTATATCGCCGCAATTATCAGTTGTTTATTTATCGGTCTTGCTTCTATTTTTCTGCCGCGCAGTTGTGCAGGTTGGTTTGACACAGATATCCTGAATTTATTTTTTCCTTTGTTGATTATGTGGACTTACATTCTTTCATACCTCGCTACCACATTAAAAAGGAGAATTTTTTGGGTAATTATCTCTACTTTTCTGGTGGGCTTATTTTGTTTTACCTGGACACACTGGTGGTTTATTGTAATGATTATCATCATCTACGAATTTATGAATCTAGGATATTTATTATTCAGTCACTCTTTTTTAAAAAAGAAAAATTTTACCCTGTTAAAGCAACATCTTTTTTTCCTATTTTCTTTTGTTACACTGAGTATCTTTTGGATACTCATTTTAGCCGGAACTCAGCCATTGACCATTCTCTATGACCAGGTAGCCGAAGCGGTTATTTTAAATATCCCCTTAAAGCCCAGTATCTGGCCAAATGTCTACTACACGGTGGGGGAATTGCGAAAGGTCCCTTTTGAGGATATGATACGTTCTTTGGGTGGCAGATGGCTCTTTGGTCTTTCTGTTATCTCTATGCTTATTCTGTTGATACGCGCCTTATTTATGAAGGCTTATTCTACTTTTAAGCGTTTAAGTATACTAATCCTGTTTATCTGGTTTGTCTCCATGCTTTTTGCCAGCCTAAGAGGGGTGAGGTTTACAGTTTTTCTGCTTATGCCTCTGGGGATCTTCTTAGGGTGCGGGATAAGTGAATTATATGCATATGTTAAGAAAAAGAGGATTATCTTTGGAATTATTCTGGTGGGGGCAATCTTTATCTTAGTCTGTATAATATGTATTAACAGGGGTTACATTAGTGCCAGAGGTATTTTCCCTCTTATGGATGATACCTGGTATAAGGTATTAAATATTATAAAGGAAAAGACATCCGCCGAGACAATAATTAATTCCTGGTGGGATTTTGGTGATTGGTTTAAGGTAGTCTCAAGGCGTAGGGTAATCTTTGATGGCCAGAGCCAGATGACACCGCAGGTATATTGGATGGCCAAGGCATTACTTACGAATAACGAAATGGAGGCAATACATATTTTAATGATGCTTAATAACAGCGGCAATAAGGCATTTGAGACTATCAATAAATACATAAATGACCCTCTGCAATCAGTCTTACTTTTAGAGTATATTCTTTCCTTAACCCCTGATCGTGGTCAGGAGGTGCTTAAGAAATTTCTGCCGGAAAAATTGACGTTTGAGGTAATGAAAATGATTTATTCCCGACCCGCCAGAGCAGTTTTTCTGGTTGACCATACCTTACCACTTAAGATAGGTGCGATCTCCTATTTAGGAAATTGGGATTTTTCGAAGGTCTATGTTGCCCAAAACTTCATTAAGAAAGAGAAAGACCGCATCATAGATTATTTAAGGGAATTAGGCAGGGATCCCGCGGAGATAAACAGATTCTATCAAGAGGTATTTTTAATTTCTAATAAAAATTTAGATGATTGGCTTTCGCAAAGATACATGTTTTATAGTGGAATATCTAATGGAAGAGAGGAAGATGGTATGATTATTTTTGATAATGGATTTGTTTATGACCCTAAAGAAAAGACGATTAAGTCAAATTCAGGCCAGATACCGCGCAGTTTGTTTACCTTAGATGAAAACGATAATCTCATTGAGAAAATATTACCCAATGGTAATGTTATATTTTCTATTTTGGTCTTTAAGAGCGAAAATGGTTATAAGTCGGTATTATTAGACCGCGCCTTGGGGGCGAGCGTTTTTGTTCGCCTTTATTTTCTAAATGGAAAGGGACTTAGGTATTTTATTCCCTTTATAAATACAGAAGAAGGTAATAACTATATCCGTGTCTTTCATATAGGATGGTGAGATATGCATAACGAAATTGAGGTATCAGTAGTCCTGCCCTGTTTTAATGAAGAAAAGACCATTGGGATCTGCGTTGAGAAGATTAAAGATGTCTTTCGGAGGGAGAAGATTAAGGGAGAGATTATTATTGCCGACAATAATTCCTCTGACCGTTCACGAGAAATTGCCAATTCTCTTGGGGTAAAAGTAGTGATTGAACCGCGGCGGGGATATGGCGCCGCCTATCTTAAAGGCCTAAGGGAGGCGCAGGGAAAATACATCGTCATTGCAGATAGCGATAATACCTATGATTTCTATGATATACCCAAATTTTTACAGAAATTAAGAGAGGGGTATGATTTTGTAATCGGCTCAAGATTTAAGGGTGCGATACATAAAGGGGCAATGCCCTGGTTGCGCCGTTACATTGGTAATCCCGTTCTTTCCGGAATGTACCGTTTGTTTTTTCACGTCCATTTATCAGATATTCATTGTGGGATGCGCGCATTTAGCAAAGAGGCCTATCAGAATATGAAATTAAAGACCCTGGGGATGGAGTTTGCCTCAGAAATGGTATTTTCCGCAATTATGAACAATTTAAGGATTTACGAAATCCCTATCAATTACTATCCCCGTCTTGGTAAGTCCAAATTAAAGCCATTTTCTGATGCCTGGCGACATATAAGATTTATGCTCTTGTATTGTCCGTTCTGGTTGTATTTTATTCCCGGTATAAGCGGTTTTGTTTTAGGTTTTTGCTTAATGCTCGTTCTTCTTCAAGGCCCAATTTTATTTTTAGGCCGTTTCTGGGATATCCATTTTATGGTCTTTGCCAGCGTCCTCTGTATCCTCTCATATCAAATTTTACATCTGGGAGTTTATGCGCACTCCTTTGGTATACAACAGGGGTTTTTAAAACAGGATAGAATTACCCTTTTTTTTCAACATAATTTTAATCTGGAAAGGGGGATTCTGTTAGGAAGTATAATATTCCTGGTGGGATTACTTATACTTATTTTTATTTTTTTAGAGTGGTTTTTTAGGCATTTTGGGGCCCTCCATCGGATAAGGGAATCTATTTTAGCCATGACCCTATTAACCATAGGATTACAGACAATATTCTCTTCCTTTTTTATCAGTTTATTATTTTTAGAGAGAAAATGAACCGACAAACGAGGGTATCTTTATTGAGTTTTATTCTGGCGTTAGGTTTTGTGTTGAGGATTTATAATCTGAATTTTCCTTCCATTGGTTATCATAGCATAATGGAGAATGAATATTTAAGTATTGCCCAGGAGATGATGAGGACGGGTGATTTTGTAAACAAAAGGGTGTATTTTTATCACGCCTTCGATGAAAATCCATCCTTAAAAACAGATAATCAACCTCCGATGATTGCGTATCAGACAATATTTGCCTGGAGCCTTTTGGGTGAAAATCTCTGGGGACCGCGTTTATTCAATATCCTCTTCGGCGTTGCCAGTATTCTGGTAATCTATGCCCTCTCCAATTTAATTTTTAATAATCTATATTTAGCTTTATTTTCTGCATTTCTATTAGCCATTATGCCTCTGGGGGTATTTTTTTCCCGCAACATCCAGCCCGAAAGCCCGGCATTTTTTTTTATGCTTCTGGGGCATCTTTTTTATCTAAAATTTATCCTCTCACCTAAAAAATATCTTCTTTTTTTAGGAGGGATATCATTTGTTTTTGGATGGCTATACCGGTTCAATTTTCTCTTAGGGGTTATACCGTTTTTATTTTGTTTTCCTTTCAGGGAATTGTATAAAAGGAAGCAATTTCTTAAATATGTCTTTATATTTATACTTCCCTATACATTGATCCCTTTTATAATTTACAGGTTAAGCGCCCTGGGACAGTGGAATCTTACGGTTTTAGGACCAATAAATTACCCGGAGTTTCTTAATTCCTTAAAGAAATATATCTTTCCCATCTGGTCATATGCACAACAAGAAAACTTTACACTGATATACACCTTATTAACACTTAGCGGAATATTGCTTGCAATTTTAGAAAGAAAGAGACTGTTAAGCCGTTATATTCTCGGTTGGTTTTTAACATTTATTGTCTATTTTTTTATCTATGCCCGGCAGATGAGTCAGAATAGCTTTTATCAGATGCCATTTTTAGTCCTGGTCTGTATCGCTTCTGCTTCTACCCTAGCGTATATTTCTAAAAAAATAGCGAAGATTTTTAAGATAAATCTCCTTTTGTTTTTTATGCTCGTGGTTTTTGGCGTATCCATGCCATTTGTTTATCAGTCAATCTTAAGGATGCATGCAACAGTTTTTTTGGGGATGGATGTAGCCGGAGAATCATTAAGGGAACTTACCCGGCCTGAAGAGCGAATTTTTCTTTTGACCCATGCGCAGGGCAATGGGATATCTAGATATGCGCGTAGATATGCCGGCTGGACCTTTGCTGTGGATGATTTTAAGGAGAAAGAGCAAAAATTTAATATCAGATATATCTGTTTCTATCCGGCGGAATTCGCCAGAAGCCTTAAGACCGAATATCCATTATTGTTTGCATATATTCAAAATAATTATCACCCCAAAGAGATAGGGCTTTTAGAGGGCGCACAAATTGTATATATAATTTTAGAAAAGGGTAAAGGTTCTCCTCCGGAGGGTTTTCTTGAATCATTTTCTGGTCCGATACGGGTAAGAAACATCTATAGAATGTTCAATAGATTTATCTTTTTTTATACAATGACGCCTCAAATAGACTGAATTTTATGGGAGGTCAAAGTCTTATATACAGGTTATACCGTAAGAGATTAATTAGTGAATTGATTCATTCGCATCTTTTTTTCTTAAAAAGGGAATTAGTGGGGTGTCAATCCGTTGTAGATATTGGCTGTGGAGCAGACTCGCCTTTAAGATATTGTAAGGTACCATACAGCATTGGGATTGATGTATATGAACCCGCAATCAGAGAAGCCAGGAACAAAAAGACGCATAATGCTTATCTCATTGCGGAGATAGACAACTTAGAATTGAAGCCAAGGTCTTTTGATGCGGTGGTCCTTGTTGAAGTCTTAGAGCATCTGGATAAAGATAAGGGTAAAAAATTATTGGAGAAAATAGAGCAATGGGCCAGAAAGAAGGTGCTTATTTCCTGTCCAAACGGTTACTTACCGCAGGGCCCAGAAGAAGGTAACCCCTATCAGCTCCACCGTTCGGGATGGGATATAGAGGAGATAACCCGACGTGGTTACAGGGCATATGGGATGGTGGGTTTGCGTTGGAAACCATCACGCTTTTTATTTTTTCCCTTGGCAGTATGGGCGGTAATTTCCGTGATGTTGCAGAGTCTTACCTATTATTTTCCTAAGCTCGCCTTTGAAGTTTTTTATGTGAAGGACAAAACCAATGGCAAGAACCAAGGATAGACAGATACAGGTGGTCGTGTTAATGGGTGGCCGGGGAACGCGATTGGGAGATAGCCATTTAGATACACCTAAATCCATGGTGGATATTTATGGTAGACCATTCTTTTGGTATCAGTTGCAATTAATGAAGTATTATGGTTTAAGGAATTTTATTTTTTGCGTCGGATATAAAGCAGAGTTGATAAAATCCTTTTTTAAGGATGGGTGCAGGTTTGGGGTAAATATAAGATATTCTTTTGACGGTAAAGAACTGCTGGGTACAGGCGGTGCATTAAAAAAGGCAGAGCCATTTTTGGAAAAAGATTTTATGGTTATATATGCCGACTCTTATATGGACGTGGATTATCGGGAAATAGTTTCTGTCTATTATGAGGTTAAAAAGGAGCAAGGAAAAAAGGCCCTCTTGACAATTTTTAAGAATAAGAATAGATATGATAAGAGTAATGTAATCTTTAAAAATAACAGATTATTAAAATACGATAAAATTAACACATCAGAAGAGATGGAATATATAGATTATGGTATTTCCATATTGGATAAAGGTGTTTTGGCAGGAATTCCCAGAAATAAATATTTTGACCTCTCTAACTTGTATAGTATACTAGTAAAGGATGGATTGATGGCAGGATATGAAGTGAGAAATAGATTCTATGAAATAGGCAGACCTTCATCCCTTAAGGAATTTAAGAAGTTTATTTATCAAAGGGCCTTTGTTAAGAAGCCCGCAGTTATCCTGGATAGAGACGGAACATTAAACGCGCTTTGTCTTAATGAAGAGACCGGACAATTGGATTCTCCGCTTAAACCCAATGACCTAAAATTATTACCTAAGACCATAGATGCCTTACGGATAATAAAATCACTAGGGTATACAATTATCGTGATTACCAATCAACCTCAGGCGGCAAAGGGTAAGATCACGCTGGCTAAGCTTTATAGAATTAATAATGAACTTAAGGATATCCTGGCAAAGAACCGTATTTTTATGGATGATTATTTAATCTGTCCGCATCATCCGCTGGGTTCTATTTATACAAAGGATCAATTTCTGATAAAGGATTGTAAATGTAGAAAACCAAAGCCGGGTTTGTTTAAGATTGCCAGGGAGAAGTTTAATCTGGATATTCCTAACTCATATGTGGTGGGGGATTCTTATGTGGATATCCTGGCGGGAAAAGCGGTAAAGATGAAAACGGTGTTTTTGGGAGAATATAAATGCGATGCGTGTCAGTTGCTTAAAGGGCATAGACCGGATTATGTGTTTAAGAATTTGTATGAATTCGCCATTTTTTTAAGAAAGAGAAAAATAACTTGAAGAAAATCAAGGACTTAAAAATAAAGATCTTTCTTGATGGTGCAAGTATTGAGGACTTAAGGAGGTTTGCGGATTTAGACTACATCAAGGGTTTTACCACTAATCCCACATTGATGAAGAAGGCAGGCGTAATTAATTATCAAAAGTTCATTGAGGAAGCCTTGCCTTTGGTAAAGCAAAAACCCATCTCATTTGAAGTAATTAGCGATGAATTTGAGGAAATGAGAGCGCAGGCGATAAGCTTAAGTAAATTTGCTAGCAATATTTATGTAAAGATTCCAGTGATGAATACAAAAGGAATATCCACTGCTTCCCTGATTGCGGATTTGACCGAAGAAGGAATTAAGATAAATGTTACTGCGATGATGACCTTAGAACAGATAGAAGATTTAGCCAGAGTCTTGAGCAAAAAGACGCCGATTATTTTCTCTATATTTGCTGGCCGGATTGCGGATACAGGCGTTGAGCCAGTTTTGATTTTTAAGAAGGCACGTAAGATATTGAAGGATTTCAAAAACATAGAGTTATTATGGGCAAGTCCCCGCGAACTTTTGAACATATTTCAGGCAGAAGCGGCAGGGTGTGATATTATTACCGTGACAGCAGAAATTCTGGCTAAATTCCACCTTATAGGTTATGACCTGAATAAATTTTCTTTGGACACGGTAAGGCAGTTTTATCAGGATGCCATTTCCTCGGGATTGAAGATAGAGGATAAGCCATGGAAATAAAAGATTATATAGAAAGATATTTACAAGAGTCAAAAAAGATATTAGAAATGATTGATAGGGTAAAGATAGAACAGGTAATTAAGATTTTACGGGATATTAAGAATAATAAAGGGAGACTCTTTATCTTGGGGGTGGGAGGTTCTGCGTCCAATGCCTCACACGCGGTAAATGATTTTCGCAAGATAGCCGGCATAGAAAGTTACACCCCTGTGGATAATGTCGCTGAACTGACCGCCTGGACAAACGATGCGGGTTTTGAATTTATATTTATCAACTGGTTAAAGACATCAAGATTAAACAAACATGATGCAATAATGGTCTTATCCGTAGGCGGTGGCACAGAAACGACTTCCAAAAATCTCATTCTGGCAATGGACTATGCAAAAGAAGTTGGGGCAAAGATTGTTTCTATTGTCTCAAGGGATGGGGGAAGGGCAGCCTTAGTCTCAGATGTCTGCATAGTTATTCCCCCTGTTGAGGGTAAACGCATAACCCCCCATGCCGAAAGCTGGCAGGGATTGTTGTTGCACTTAATAGTTAATGCCATCGTTGAAGAGAAAATATGAAGAAATATCTTATTGTTGGCGGAGCAGGATTTATTGGCAGTCACCTTGTAAAAATTCTTCTTAAGGAAGAAAATGACGCCTGCGTGGTTGTATATGACAATTTCTCTTCGGGAAGAAAATGGCACCTCGAGGAGGTTACCGGGAATAGAAATTTAAAGATAGTTAAGGCGGATGTAAAGGATATAAAGACGCTTAAGTCTACAATGAAAGGTATAGATATAGTCTATCATCTTGCCTCCAATCCCGATATATCTAGGGCAATAACCAAACCCGATATAGACTTCTGGGAGGGGACATATCTTACTCACAATGTCCTTGAGGCAATGCGCATAAATAATGTCAAAAAGATATTGTATGCTTCGGGCAGTGGGGTTTATGGCGATGCAGGCTCTGAGGAGGTAAATGAGGATTATCCATTTAAGCTCCCCATTTCTACTTACGGGGCAAGCAAGCTTGCGAGTGAGGCGTTGATTTCTGCCTATTGTTATATGTTTGATATGCAGGGTGTATGCTTTAGGTTGGCGAATGTAGTTGGTCCGGGGCAGACTCACGGCGTAGGATATGATTTTGTAAGAAAACTTCTAAAAAACCCCAAGGAATTAGTAATATTAGGAGATGGCAGACAGAGCAAATCTTATATCTACATTACAGATGTAATACAGGCAATGAGACTTTTAGAAAAGAAGACTCCATCAGGTTTCTCGTATTATAATGTTTCTAGCTTAGATTATTTGGAGGTAAGAGAGATAGCGGATATGGTTGTAGAGATTATGGGATTAAAGAAAGTAAGGTATCGTTATACGGGAGGTGACCGCGGATGGAAGGGCGATGTGCCGGTGGTAAGAATGAATTCAGAGAAAATCAGAAGGTTAAGCTGGAGCAATAAATACAATTCTCGCACGGCAATGCGCATGTCTATCAAACATATTTTGCAGGAGGTAGGCAGGAGATGATTATTTCACGCGCGCCGGTAAGATTGTCTATGGGTGGTGGAGGCACAGATGTACCGAGTTATTATAAGAAATACGGCGGATTCTTGATGGCTGCGACCATCAACAAATATGTCTACATCATGGTCAACAAGCGCTTTTATGAATCTATACGGCTTTCTTATTCCAAGACGGAGATTGTAGATAATGTAGATGATATAGAGCATAGGATATTTAGAGAGACATTGCGGTATCTTGACATCCGTAAGCAAATAGAGCTGGTTTCTATCGCCGATATTCCGGCACAGTGCGGGCTCGGGACATCTTCGGCATTCACCGTGGCGTTATTAAAAGGGCTTTTTGAATATAAGCAGACCTATGTAAGTTTGGAGAAATTAGCCGAGACCGCCTGCCATATTGAAATAGATATATTAAAAGAACCAATTGGTAAACAAGACCAATACGCCGCAAGTTTTGGTGGTTTTCGGGCATATTGGTTTAATAAGGATGGTAGTGTAGTTATAGAGCCGGTAAGGATGAAGGAAGAGGATATTATGGATTTACAGAATAATATTTTGCTTTTTAGTCTAAAAAAAGAACGTCAGACAGCCGAGATATTAAAAGACCAGAATAAGAAAGTCGCGATAAACGATAAGGATACTATAGAGAGATTACATAAGATAAAACAGATAGGTTTTAAGACAAAAAGACTCTTTGAGAGCGGCAGGATTGATGAATTTGGAGAAATCTTACATGAGCACTGGTTGACAAAAAAGGGGCTTTCGGATAAGATTAGTGATGAATTTATTGATGAGGTATATGATATTGCCAGAAAAAATGGGGCAATCGGAGGTAAGGTGGTAGGTGCAGGCGGCGGAGGATTTTTGTTACTTTATTGTCCTAAAGGTAAATCAAACCTGGTAGAGAAGATGAAAGAATTAGGTTTACAGCCACTCTGGTTTTCCTTTGAACCGGAAGGGGTAAAGATAGTTTTTCATAGTTAAGGCTGTGTTTGGTATAGAGCATATTTCTCGTTTTAATATCAAAAATCAAATAAAATGATTTTTACATCAACGTTATTTATTTAACCAGGCAATATGGATACTTTAAATGATAAACCTTTTATCTCCGTGATTCTACCTGTAAAAAATGCCGAACGTTTTTTACCCCAGTGCCTTGAGAGTCTTAATAATCTAAATTATCCCAAAGAAAAATACGAAGTGATTGTTTCTGATTCTGATTCTACTGATAGGACGCAAGAGATAGCTATTTCTTTAGGCGCGAAATTGGTGATTGCCGATGGCCCGAGCGTCTGTGCGGCAAGAAATAGTGGATTCAAAGTAGCCAGAGGTGAGATTATTGCCTTTTCTGACGCCGATTGTGTGATGGATAAGGATTGGCTTTTAAATGCGGTAAAATATTTTACTGAGCCGACTTTGGCCTGTGTAGGTGGACCGAGTTTAATTCCTGAAGATGAAACACCTTTTGGTAAGGCGGCGGGGTTTATTTTTTCTTACCCTTTATTTACCGGTGGTTCTTCCTATGGCAGAAATTTTAGCCGGATTACGGAGGTCAAGCATAATCCGGGTTGCAATGCCATTTACCGGCGTTCTGTCTTAGAGAAGGTTATGCCGGTTGATGAACGTTTTTTTGAGGGCGAAGATGTGGTGATGAATAAAAAAATAAGGGATTTGGGTTATCGGTTTCTCTTTACACCGGATACCAAGGTCTGGCATTATCGGTCTTCTACACCTAAAAGATTCTTCAGGCAGAATTTTCGCTATGCAAAAGGCAGGGTTTTGATGTGGAGGGAATCAGGCAAACTGATAAATCCGCTACATATTATTTCTGGTTTTGCCTTGCCTCTTATGTTGGCAGCGCTAGTTTTTTCCTTGCTGGTCAGTATAAAAATTCTGATAATTCTTTTGTTTTTAGGAATGGGCTTTTTGGGCATATTTTTTCTTTTAGGATGGTTTAAGACAAAATCCTTTAAGGTGGCGTTGAATGTCCCAGGGGCAATTATATTTCTTTTAATTCCTTGGTCATTAGGATTTATGAAGGAGTTCTTTTTCCCCACACCGATAAAGGTAAGGCAAAAATGAAGATAACCTTTTTAATACCTCCGGTATTAGATGGAACATCCTATGTAGAGAGATGTTCGGGTTGTAATTATGGCTTGTTCTTTTTTCCGCTACTTCCTGTGTTAAATATCGCCACCTTGTTAAAGGACGAGGGGCAAGAGGTATCTATCCTAGATTTTCCCGCCCAGGGAAAAGGCATAAACGATTTTCAAGACTTCATAAAAAAAGATGATTCGGATATCTATTGTTTCTATACGGTATTCCTGTGTCAGGAAACAGACCGCCGGGCAAGAAATATGATTCGTAATACCAGAAAGGATGTGCGTTTTATATTCTGCGGGCCACAGCCCACATATGCCCCGGAGTCGTTTTTAGACAAAAATGATACCTTTGTAATCAGGGCAGAGCCGGAATTTTCTACGCGGGATTTAATTGTGGCATTAGAATCAAAGAGGGGATTAGGAGATGTTAAAGGACTTTCTTATCTTGATGGCACAAAGATAATGCATAATCCTGCTGAGCCGTTTATCCCGGATATAGACCAGATTCCTATCCCCGATAGGACGCTTTTAGACCACAGGCCCTATTGCAATCCCAAATTACGCAAGGTCCCCCATACCGCCATAATTACTTCGCGGGGTTGTTTTGGACGTTGTTGGTTCTGTGTGCCTAATTCTTTGGACTATGCCCGAGAACTTGAATATAAAAAGATTTTTGGAAGAAAGCCTCCAGCGCGGTTACATTCGCCGCAGAGGGTGATAAGGGAATTTACGGAAATTGCGCGCCTGGGATTTAAATCGGTTACGGTAATTGATGAGGAATTTCTCTGGGATGAGAAGAGGACGCTTGAAATCTGCGCGGGGATTGAAGGATTAAATTTGGAATGGGGATGTTTAGCCAGGGCGGATAAGATTACGGAAAAAATCGGCAAGGCCTTAGGGGATAGCGGTTGTAGATTTATAGATTTGGGTATGGAGTCAGCGGATGATGAGGTGCTTAAGGCCATAAGAAAAGATATAACCTTTAAGGACACAGAAAGGGCAGTGGCAATTTTAAAAAAGAACAAAATTGAGGTAGAACTAAATGTCCTTATTGGTGCAACGCCGAAGGAGACAGAAGAGACCATAAAAAAGACACTTAAGGCAGTGAAGAGATTAAGGCCAGACTATGTATTATTTAGTATTGCCAATCCCTTTCCAGGAACGGACTTCTATTATGCGGCAAAAAGAGAGGGCTGGATGTATTATGGTGAGTATGTCCCTACTGACCCCTCCAAGGACGCCATAATTTCTTATCCCCATCTTTCTAAGCAGAGATTAGAAAAAATCATCGCTTATGCCCATTTAACTTTTTATTTTCATCCACATTACTTATTCAGACAAATTTTAAGGATAAGGAGCTTAAGCGATTTCAAGAATAAGATAAAGACTACCCTTAATTTTATAAATAGGAATTTCTTACGCAGATAAACAATGATCGCACATTTTATCCTTAAAAATCTAAATTTAATAGTTGTTATATAAAGGGTTATAAAAATTTTCCTTGACAAATTTTAATCTTATGATATTTTAATATTTTAAGAGGGATTTTTTTAACTTTAGATTTCCCAGTGGGTAGAGAGATATAATAAAAATTGAACTTAAAGAGAGGTAAGTGTAATAACTGAGCTTGTGTTTTGAGACTTGCGGGGCCGGATAAAAATGTCCAAAAAGGTCCTGAAAGAAAAGAGCCAGATTTCCCGGGTGAAATCTGGCTCTTCTTATTTTATTTTAGGAATAAAACATGAAGTATTGCAATAGGTTAAGAAAAAGACATCTATTTTTGGCTTTAGTATCTGGATTATTTTTATTTATTAGCAATTTATACAGTGAAGAGATAAGTCAAAACCTACCTGTTCAGTCAAGCCCGCAGACAGCTTCTCAGCCGCAACCAAGAGAACCTCAGATTCAACCGCAGACAGAATTGCAACCCCCTGCCGGTTCGGCTGCTGAGGATACAGCCAGCGTGCCGCAGAGATTTGTGGGAGAGCTTTTCGGGGTGCCAGTTCCTGAGGGGAACTATTTTGTGGTCAATGCCGCAATTACGGTTTTTGGTAACCGCTTTGGTCCTCAACCTAAAACTGCCGAAGAGAAAGAAAATTGTATCTGGGACCAATTACTGCTTTCTTACGAAGCGTTTAGAAGAGGCATAAATGTTCCGGAAGAAGAGGTAAGGCAGGAAGTGGAAAAGATACTTAAACAGGAGAAGGTGCAATTTGAATACAAAACGGATAAAGAGGCGTATGAAAAATGGGTGAGAGAAAAGATAAATGTTTCTAGCACATTATTTGAGAATATGATATGGCATCTTTTACAAATAGAGAAACTGCGCCAGCAGGTGATGGAAAGTGTTGAGCCAGCAGTTTCGGAAAAAGAGGCCATTGAGGAATTTATCAAAGAATATAATACCTTAAGTGTAGAATTAATCCGCTTTGATGAAAAAAAAGAGGCGGAAAAATTTTATAAAAGCGCAAGGCGTAATGCAAAATTGTGGGAGGAGCAAAAGGCCAAAAGGCCAGATGAGTTTAAGCGGCCGGGTTTTGTCTCTTGTGAATTTCTCATTGATATCTGGAAATTTCCTAAAGAAGATTGCACAATGATGATGAAGGAAAAAATTGGCAGTATATATAAGCCTTTCCCTATATATAAGGGTTTTGCGGTGGCAAAAATTTTAGAGAAAAGACCTGCAGAAAAAAAGGAGTTCAAGAAGGTAAAGGATTCCTATTATGAACAGATAAAAAGGAGGAAGAGATATGAGATATTAGGTAAATGGTTTGAGGATTTGAAACAGCAGGCAAAGATAAAAATTTATCCCGCAACCACTAACTCAAGTGCAGATGTCTTAGTAAAAGAGAGAAAGGAGGAAGCGAAAAATGAATAGGAAGATTTTAGTGCTATCAGTTTTAATTTTGTTGTTTGGTGTTTCTTTTACCCTGGCAGTGGATCCGGCAACACTGGCAGCACAAAGAGAGGTCAATGCGCGCGCAAAACTAAAGGCTCAGGAGTGGATAGTATATTTAACCCCGGAGACAGGTGGGGCAACAGAGACAGATGTAATTACCTTTACGCCGGACGATAAGATTTCTTCTAAGAATCTACTCGCGCAAGGTTATGAGGATACCAATTTCCGTGTTTCTGTGGGTGATGACGGAAGTATCGTCT
>JAMWCK010000012.1 GCA_023819625.1 Candidatus Omnitrophota bacterium
TAAAGCGGGTGAACGGAATCGAACCGTCATATACAGCTTGGAAGGCTGTTGTTCTGCCATTGAACTACACCCGCATCGCTCGCTTCTGCCTGTGCAATGCCTTATCAGTAAACTATCTTTAAGTAACTGCCTTATCTTTTGCTTGTCTTGGTATCTTTTGAGGCTTGCTCCTTAGATTAATTTATATCCGCCATAAGGCGGATGGTGGTTAAAAACCTCATCGTTTGCTACTGTTTATCTATAACGCAATAATGCAAATGGTGGGCAGGGTAGGATTCGAACCTACGAAGCAGTTGTGCAGCAGATTTACAGTCTGCCCCCTTTGGCCACTTGGGTACCTGCCCGAAACTGTTTCTGATTTATTCGAGAAACTGTTTCCAATTTAATCAGGAAACTGTTTCAAGCTGGCGACCCGAATCGAACGGGCGACCCCCTCATTACAAGTGAGGCGCTCTACCTGCTGAGCTACGCCAGCATCAACTACATTTCTTTATTGCCTCGGGAATCTTTTTAATTATATCCGAAGCAATCATCCCTAGTTGGGTCTTTTCTTGTGCTGCCAGATCTGCGGCTTTACCGTGTAGATAAACTGCATATTTTGCAGCATTAAATGCATCCAATCCTTGGGCTAAAAACGCCGCAATCATTCCCGTCAATACGTCTCCGCTTCCTGCAGTAGCCATTCCGGGATTTCCTGTCTTGTTAATATAAAGATTATCCTTATAATCGGCAACTACTGTATTATACCCTTTTAATACTACCGTCAGCTTATAATCCTTAGCAAATTTCCAGGCAAGTTCTTTTCTTTTACTCTGCACCTTTTTAATACTTATCCCCAATAACCTTGCCATCTCCCCAGGATGGGGAGTCAATATAGTAGTGAGTAGTGAATAGTGAGTAGTGAGTAACTCTAAATGCCCAACCAGGGCATTCAAACCATCTGCATCAATCACCCTCGGTTTATTTATTTCCCTAACCAACTTGCGTACTAATTTCTGAGTTGATTGCTCCTTTCCTAATCCCGGTCCAATTGCCAATATATCAATATTTTTAATAAATTCTTCTATATTTCTAAAAGCGGCCAAACTCAATGTCCCCTCTTTATCTGGCAGGGGTAAAGTCATTACCTCCTTGGGTTTTATTTTAATAATTGCATTATTTAAATGCTTAGGGATTCCTAAAGTTACTAACCCTGCCCCGGAACGCATCGCCGCTTCTGCGGCCAAAACCCCTGCCCCGGAAAATCTGGCTGAGCCGGCAATAAGCAAGATATGTCCAAAATCTCCTTTATGCGCCTCAGGTCTTCTTTGTAATAACCGCGCTGGCAACCGCATAAGTTTTCACATGGGAAATGGAAATATACACGTTTATATTTTTATTTCTGCCGTTTAAAATTTTACAGCAGGGTCTACCTTCTTTATCACTTAAAATCTCAACATCCCTCCAGCCCAGATTTTTATCTCCCAGGGCTTTGAAGACCGCCTCTTTGGCCGCAAACCTACCGGCGAGATGCTGATAGAAACTACCGTGTGTGCGCGCATTTTTCAATTCTTCTTTGGTAAATATACGCTCTAAAAAATCATCTCCCCACTTTTCTATTGCTTGGCGTAAACGTCTTACCTGCGTAATATCTACACCCGTTCCAATAATCATTGTATCAACCGCTTCATCTCTTCTACTGCCTGTCTAAGCCCCACCAAAACTGCCCGACAGATAATGGAATAGCCGATATTCAATTCTTCTATACCCTTAATTTTAGCCACACGGCTTACATTATAGTAATTAAGACCGTGTCCGGCATTTACAATCAATCCTTCCCTTCGGGCATACCGCGTCGCAGTAACCAACTCTTGAAGGTATTTATCTTGGTCCTTGTTATTTTTTGCCTCGGCATAGCGACCCGTATGTAATTCAATCATTTTTACTCCCGTTTTTTTTGCTGCAGCAATTTGCTTTTTATCCGGATCGATAAATAAACTCACCACAATGCCATTCTTTTCTAATCTCTTTACCACCGATCCGATCTTCTTTGAGTTAGTAACTACATCTAGTCCTCCCTCAGTAGTAATCTCCTGTCTTCTTTCCGGTACCAGCGTTGCCTGATGCGGTCTTATCTTACAGGCAATATCCACAATTTCATCGTTAATTGACATCTCTAAATTCAATTTTGTCTTGATTACCTCTTTTAAGAGATATAAATCCCTTTCTCTAATATGCCTGCGGTCTTCTCTTAAATGTACTACAATACTATCAGCTCCGGCACCTTCACAGATTAAGGCGGCAAATACCGGCTCTGGCTCAATTCCCTGACGTAAATTCCTAAGCGTTGCAATATGGTCAACATTTACCCCCAACTTCATTAGTAACTAAACCTCCTGATTTCGCCTTGAACATAAAACCAAACGAGAATTGCCAAAATCAGGGCAATCAATTTAAGCCAGGGATGATGCGTAACCCAATGTTTTATCAAAAAACCCATATCGAGTTTCTTTGGCACTTTCTCTTTTAACCTCAAAATCTCTTTAATCTTAAAAAACATTTCTTGGGGGTCTAAATCTCGATATAATTTATTTTGATAAACCAGGGATATATCCTGTCTTTCCTCAGAAACAACCAGAATAATTGCATCTGTTTCTTCGCTTAGACCCAAGGCGGCACGGTGCCGCGTGCCAAAGATACGATTTAAATCCGGATTTTCCGTAAGCGGGAATAAACAACCTGCTGCCGCGATACGCCCCTGTTGAATAATTAAACCTCCATCGTGTAAAGGATTATTAGGCGTAAAGATACTTTGGATTAAGTCAGAAGATACCCGCGCATCAAGCAAAACACCCTTCTTAATATAACTCACTAAAGGGTCATTTTTTTCTATGGCAATAAGTGCACCGATTTTCGCCCGCAAAAGATTTTCCATGGCGTTGATAATTTCCTTTAAGATATAATCTAATTCTTCTTCTCTTAAATTCAGAATAAAAAGATGTCTTTGGCCTAACCGCGCCAGCCCCTGCCTAATCTCAGGATGAAAGATAATTAAAATCGCAATTACAGATATAGCAAACAACTTTGTCAATAGCCAATCCAGAACCTCTAGTCCTAAACGTTGAAATAAAAAAAATGCAACCAAAAGGATAATGATGCCACGCAAAACCTGAACGGCACGCGTCCCTTCAAAAAAAGATAAAATATGGTAAATCACAAACCAAAGTAAAATGATTTCACATATCAGCTTTAGTATACCTATATTTATATTAATAATACCCATAATTATGCATGCATTATTGCCACAGCAACCTTAAGTGCCTGTTTTACCTCTTTGACATCATGAACCCGAAGAATATGTGCACCGTTTTTAATGGCTAAAATGCAACTGGAGACTGTACCGAAAATCCTTTCCTGAGGACCAACACCTAAGATCTTCCCCAAAAAAGATTTTCGTGATGTGCCCACTAATATGGGTTGACCTAAAATCTTAAACTCTTTTAACCGTTTTAATATCTCTAAATTATGCTCTAAGGTTTTACCAAAGCCAATTCCCGGGTCAATAATAATCTTTTCCCGCTTGATGCCCACCTCAGAAGCACGCTCTATTGCCCTACTTAAATATTCTATGATCTCGTCAATTAATGATTTATATACCGGCTGTTGCTGCATAGTACGGGGAGTGCCTTTCATATGCATAATTACCACGCCTGCCCTGTAACGCGCAACGAGACTTGCCATTTTGGGATTTCTTAATCCGGTAATATCATTTACAATGCTTACGCCGCAATCTAATGCCTGCCTTGCTACTTCCGGTTTATAAGTATCAATAGAAATCGGCACTTTAATTTTCTTTGCCAGAATTTTTATTACCGGTTGTGTCCTTGCCAATTCCTCTTTTACCGAAATGGGTTTTGCCCCCGGCCGACTTGACTCTCCTCCCACATCGATAATATCCGCGCCGTCCCGAACCATCCTTTCTACAAAATTTAATACCTCTGACGCCTTGATACCTTTGGACCTTGACACTCTATACACTCCATCACCACTAAACGAATCAGGAGTAAGATTAACAATTCCCATAATCTTTGGGCGGCTTAAATCCAACCTGAATCTACCTAAATTCAAAACAAATCTATTCCTCTCATAATTTTCTATTGCCCCGCTTAATTCTTTGGCGATTTGCCGCAGGCCAAAAGGTTGCCGGTCTATCTTTGCCTTAAGCCGATTAAACTCTGCCTGTGTCCCCATTAAAAGACAATCGGTTTTTTTGCTCTTGCCGGTTAAGGCATCCCTGGCAATGGCGGCATCCGCACCTAAAGAAAGCATTTCCTGTTTTAAGATATTTGCCGTGATATTTGAAAGGGAATTTATCCTTAAAAGGTAGCTTATCGCCTTAGGTGCCATTATTTTAATTCCATAAGGGTCAACCTTAATCTCCTGCATTAGCTCTTCTAATTCTTTTCTACTGGATATTTCTAAAATACGCATATCAGATTTATATTACATCCTGCTTATCAATACCCAACAGTCGTTTTACTTCTTCTGCGTCTAAAACTTCCTTTTCCAAAAGGGTATTAGCCAAGGTTTTTAATTTGTCCCGATTTTGTTTTAGTAAATCTTTTGCCTTAAGATACGCCTCATCTACAATCTTTTTTACCTCTTCATCAATAACCCGTGCGGTTTCTTCACTGTAATTTTTTTCTTCAAAGATATCACGACCTAAAAATATCAAGCCCTCTCTTCTGCCCAAAGTAATATGACCAAGTTTTTCTGACATTCCAAACTGCGTCACCATCCGACGCGCCATTTGTGTGGCCATCTCTAAATCGTTCTGCGCACCCGTGGTAACCTCCTGTAAATTAAGCTCCTCAGATGCCCGACCACCCAACATCAAAGTTATCTCCTCTAAGAGTTGAGTTTTAGTCCAGTAATGTCGGTCCTCTAAGGGCGGGGTAAAGGTGTAACCGCCGGCTAAACCCCGCGGAATTATGGAAACCTTCTTTAAGGGGTTTACCTCAGGCAATAACAAGGAAAGAAGCGCATGCCCAGACTCATGGATAGCAGTAATCTCCTTTTCCTTCCGAGACATAATACGACTCTTTTTTTCCGGGCCCATCAATACCCGCTCAATAGATTTTTCAAAGTCAATCTGCTCAATCGCATCTTTATTGTGACGCGCTGCAAGTAGTGCAGCCTCATTACAAAGATTAGCAAGATCTGCACCGGAAAAACCCGGGGTCTGAGTCGCTAAGGATTTTAAATCTACACTGGAAGAAAGCTTAAGTTTACGCGTATGTACTTTCAATATCTCTTCTCTTCCTCTAATATCAGGTAAATTAACTACGATGTGGCGGTCAAATCTCCCCGGTCGTAAAATTGCTGGATCGAGCGTATCCGGTCTATTAGTAGCAGCAATAATAATTATACCCTGCTGCGAATCAAATCCATCCATCTCAACCAGGAGGGCATTAAGGGTTTGTTCCCTTTCATCATGGCCACCACCGATCCCAGCAAAACGTAACCTTCCTACCGCATCAATTTCATCAATAAAGATGATTGCACCCTTTTGCGTTGCCTTTGCCGCACGCCTTGCCTGGTCAAATAAATCCCTAACCCTTGCCGCCCCTACACCGACAAACATCTCCACAAAATCTGAACCGGAAATGCTAAAAAAGGGTACCCCTGCCTCATTTGCCACTGCCTTGGCAATCAAGGTCTTTCCGCAACCCGGCGGTCCTACAAGTAAAACTCCCTTAGGAACCTTCCCTCCCAATCTTTGAAACTTCTTAGGGTCCTTTAAAAATTCAATGACTTCCTGCAATTCCTCCTTAGCCTCATCCACCCCCGCTACATCATTAAAGGTCACCTTACCTGTTTCGCTCTGTATCTTAGGCCGCACCTTACCAAAGGACATAATTCGATTACCCAATTGCTCTCCCCGCGCCGCCATTATCCACCAGAATAAAATCAAAAGAAGTATCGGGCCTAAATTAAATAATAAACCTGCCCACAGGGTGCGTGGGGGTTTGACATCAAAACGTTTTAAGTTCTGGCGCATCAGATTAAGTAATTCCTGGTCATTTTCCGGAATGTTGACAAAAAATTTCACTCCATCACTAAATTCACCTTGAAGCAGTGTTTCGGTCTTGGTTACAGACTTGATCTTCTCGGGCGAGTTTTTTAAGATGGCGTAAAAGTCACTATAGGGGACCTCTTTGGGAATACCACTAAGGGAAAGATTCAGTGAACTGATCACCAGATAAAAAAGAATAATTGCAATTATCCAGCCAAAAGGAAAACGCCTAAACATCTTCTTCTTAACGTTATGTCGATTATTTGCCATATCTTGCCTCTTTATTAGATAAATTATATATATAACTATCTATAAAATCAAGTATTATTGATTTTTGCCCAATCGGGAAAGTGTTTCCGCGCTAAGGCGCAAAAGATGAAATTAGGAATTTATCAAATTAATAAAATCTCTAAGGCTAAGATCTTCTGGCCGTAAATTAGGATGAGGTAATTTTTCCGCAGGGATAATTTTTTTAAGACTATTTTTTAATGTCTTCCTCCTTTGACTAAATGCCTGACGAATAACTCTAAAGAGTAATTTTTCCTTATCGGAAGGCAAAATCGGTTTTTTTCTTATTTTGATCTTCAAGAAACACGAATCTACTTTTGGGACAGGCCAGAAACAGGTTCTTTTGATAATAAAAAGATTTTCTGGTTTTGTATAATACTGCATAAAGCAACTGAAGGCACCGTATGCCTTTGTGCCGACCTTAGCCAAAATTCTTGCCGCGAATTCTTTTTGCACACTGATATATATCAGACTAATTTTATGTCTAAATTTTAAAAGATGTCTTAAAATTGGAGTAGTAAGGTAATAAGGGATATTACCGATAACCTTTAATTCTGAATCTAAATTTTCTAAATCTAATTTCAATATATCTTGCGGAATTATTTCTACATGAGGATAATCCTTTAGTCTTTGTCTTAATGTATTACATAGAGAAGAATCGATCTCTACAGCATAGACCTTTTTTGTTCTTGGGGCAATCAGTTGAGTTAATTCACCCCTACCGGCACCGATCTCTAAAACTGTGTCATCAAAACTAAGCCCAGTAGCAACAATAATTTTTTTTATGATATTTGGGTCAATAAGAAAATTCTGTCCTAATCTTTTCTTAGGTTTAAGGTACATCTTATACAAACTTTAATTGCCGCGATAAGCGAATGTGGATCAGCCAAATCGGGTTTTTGGGCAATATCAAAGGCAGTTCCGTGTAGGGGGGAGGTGCGAATAAAGGGTAATCCGAGAGTCATATTTACCGCACTCTTTACATCCGTTAATTTAAGCGCGATTAATGCCTGGTCATGATACATTGCCAGGGCACAGTCGTATTCTCTTTTTGCTACTTTATATAAAGCGATGTCTGCGGACAAAGGGCCATCTAAATTTAATGTTTTACTAAATTTTTTTAATACCGGTTTAATAATCCTGTTCTCTTCGGTTCCAATTAAACCATTATCTGAGGCATGGGGATTTACACCACAGATAATTAGGTGGGGATTTTTGATCAAGAAATATTTTTTTAAGTAAAGGTATGTTGTCTTAAGAGTGGCAATGAGTGTCTTTCTTTTTATGTTCAAGGGAACTTCCTTAAGGGCAATGTGGCGGGTAAGCAAGGCAATTTTTAGATACTTATTCAATAATAACATCACTAAATTTTTTCTGCCACATCGTTGGGCAAAATACTCTGTATGGCCAAAAAAATTAATGCCCGATAATCCTATCACCTCTTTAGAGACCGGACAGGTTACCAAACAGTCAATCTCTTTAGCTTTAATTAACGCTAACGCCTTATCCAAATATTCAACTGCCGCCCTACCATACTCTGCCTTTATTTTCCCAAAAGAAAAGAATTTAGCTGAGACATTGTTTAAATCTATAAATCGATAATTTTGAGGTAAGGGTTGTAAGTTTTGAACTCTCTTAAATACGCGCGCATCACCGATAATTATAAACTCAGCTAAATTTTTAACCTGCGGTAATGCCTTAGCAATAATTGTTGGACCGATGCCGGCGGGATCTCCCATGGTAATACCTACCCTAATCTTATTCATCTTATCCACTAATTTTTAAAGATTTGGATATAAGATTCCCTGCGTAACTCATCTAGCCATCTTATTAATTCCTCTTGTATCTTCTTATCAAAAAGAAATGCATAAATTTTATCCTGAACTTCTGTCAGACTTTGTTGGCGGGGTAAAGTGATGTTGTCTAACTTAAAGATATAAAATCTTTCCCTTATCTTAATTGGTGCGGATACCCGATTAATCTCAAGACTAAAAACCACATCTTCAATTTCCTTAACTAATTCTCCCGTCTTTGTAACATCTAGCCTATCTAAAGTTATTGCATACTCTTCGGCTACTTTGGATAAATCCGCTTCTTTTTTTAAGCTTTCGTAAATCTGTCGGGCAATCTCCTCACTATCCACCTTTATCAGACTTACCTGGCGAACCTCAGGGGTCCTAAATTCTTCAATATTTTTTTCATAAAAATCAGTTACCTCTTTTGGATTGATTATAATTTTCTTTTTGATTTTCTCATCAATAATTGTATACATAAGGAACTGTTCTCTAATCTTATTTTCAATATCTGACTGGGTTAAGCCTTCCCGCATAAGGGCCTCTTGAAAATTTGCGTCACTGCCATAACGTTTTTTTATCTCTTCTAATCTTGCCTTCACCCGCGCTTCATCTATCCTTATCTTACTTTTTTGGGCTGCCTGAAGGATAAGCTTATCTTCAATCAATCTTTCCAGTAAAGATGTCTCTATGGACTGGATTTTGTTTGTTAATTCTTCTTCTTCATATTGTGTCTTAAGTTGCATGCGCATAAAATTTAAGAAGTCATCAAGGTCCTTTTGGGTAATTACCTCACTATTAACCACCGCGATGATTTTATCCTGGGGATAACCGGTAGAATTAAAACTAAAAAATAAAAATGTAAGACTATAAATTAATAAAGAATTTAAAATTTTTCCCTTTAATTTTTGATTTTCAACTTCAGGCATTTAAATTCTTAATTTTTTAAGCGTGCTTACTGCCTCACGTAAAAGGCGGCAATAAAGGTCAAATCCTACCGCCTGAATAAATCCGTGTTGTTCCACCCCTAAGAGATTACCTGCGCCGCGGATCTCTAAGTCTTCCATCGCAATCTTAAATCCTGCCCCTAAATACGCATATTTCCGAATTGCCTCTAATCTCCTTCGCGCATCCGAATCTAGGATTTCATTCTTAGGAATTAAAAAATAGGCATAGGCAGGACGGTTGAATCTACCCACCCTGCCACGTAACTGATGCAAATCTGCTAACCCAAAGGTATGGGCGTTATTGACAATTATCGTATTGACATTAGGAATATCTATGCCTGATTCCACAATCTGTGTGCAAAATAAGACATCAATTTTGTACCTTAAAAAATCAAGCATTACGTTCTCTAAACTCTTTGCCGGCATCTGACCATGGGCAATCGCCACGCGAATTCCTGAAGGTAAGTTGCGGACAATTCTTTCTTTTATCTTCTCTATATCCTGGACGCGGTTATGCACAAAATAAATCTGCCCGCGACGTTCTAATTCCTTTAGAATTGCCTGCCGGATTAAATCCTCATTATATTCTACCACGGTTGTCTTAATCGGCAAGCGATTTTGCGGCGGGGTATTTATGGCCGATAAATCCTTTGCCCCCATTAAGGCCATATACAAAGTCCGCGGGATCGGTGTGGCAGTAAGCGTAAGCACATCACAAGACAATCTTAATTTTTTTAGTTTTTCTTTGGCCTTAACCCCGAAACGTTGTTCTTCATCAATAATCAAAAGTCCTAAGTCCTTAAATTTTATATCGTCGGATAATAGCCGATGCGTTCCGATAACTATATCTACCCTTCCTTTACTTAGGCCATCAATAATCTCCTTCTGTTCTTTTTTACTCTTAAAACGTGAAAGCATCTGGATATTAATAGGAAAATCTTTTAGGCGACGGCTAAAATTTTCGTAATGTTGCTCTGCGAGAATAGTGGTGGGCACCAAAAATGCCACCTGCTTGAAATCCTGCGTGGCCTTAAATGCAGCGCGCATGGCCACTTCTGTCTTTCCATAACCCACATCGCCACAAAGTAATCTATCCATCGGCTTGGGAGACTCCATATCCTGTTTTACCTCGTAAGTCGCCTTAATCTGGTCGGGCGTCTCTTCATAAGGAAATGTGCTCTCAAATATTTTTTGCCATTCATTATCAGCAGAATACCTAAAGCCCTCCACGCTCATCCGCATCGCCTGAAGCGACAGAAGTTCCCAGGCCAGCTTTTGAACCCCTTTTCTTACCCCCTCCTTGATTCTCTGCCACTGCCTTGTTCCTAGGCGGGAGAGTTTTGGCCGTCTTACTTGGAAGGCAAGATATTTTTGGACTAGATGCATAGATTCGACAGGAACATATAATTTTTCCTGCCGATCATATTCGATAACCAGATGGTCTTTTTCTTTGCCCTGAACATCTAACCTCTGCCAGCCTAAAAATCTGCCAATTCCGTGCTGATTATGTACCACGTAATCACCAATATCCAAATCCAGGAAATTATCTAGGGGGATTTCTTCGCTGAATGTCGTGGTCTTTAGGGTGTGGGGCTTTTTTACAGGAAGGATAATTACAATCTTATGTTCCCAAAGTAACCGACCGGTTTTGGGATCAAAGGTTTTTATAGATTCAATCTTGTCTTCGGCCAAGGCTACGCGGATGGGCAATTCAAAAGAAAAGGGAAAAATATCAATAACTTCTCCCCGACGAGAAAAATCGCCCTCTTCGGCCACGTATTCCTGACGCATATAACCAAGACCTACTAAAGAGGCCTGAGTAGCCTCTAATTCAAGCGTGCCGCCTTTATATAATTTTAGAGATTTAAACATCTCAAAAGAATAGAAATAAAGACCAATTTATCATTTAATATGGCCTTACAAATTTATTTTAATTTCATTTTATATTTTTGCGGCTTAATATAAGGACAAGGGGTGAGGCAATATAAATCGTAGAATAAACGCCAGAAATGAAGCCTACCAGAAGTGTAAAGGCAAAATTGCTTAAGACCTCGCCACCAAAAAAGAAAATTGCAATTACTACTAACAGGGTGACAAGCGTAGTAAGAAGCGTGCGACTTAAGGTCTGATTAACACTTAAATTTATGAGTTCATAGAGATTTGTTTTGCGCAAAAGCCGACTGTTCTCGCGCACCCGGTCATAGATAACAATGGTATCATTGATAGAATAACCAGCAATGGTAAGGAATGCAGTGACACTTAACAAATCAATTTGTCTATTGGTGAATGCCAAAAAACCTAAAGTCACCAAAACATCATGGAATAAGGCAACTACTCCCGCGACGGCAAAATTAAAGTGCTTGAATCTAAAAGCCACGTAAATCAAAATACCAATTAATGACCAGATGAGTGCGTAATTAGCTTTGGTCTTTAGGTGTCTTCCTGCAATTGGCCCGACTTTTTCTATCCTTAAAACCTCTAAATCCTCATCAGGAAATTTCTCTTTTAATTTATTAGTGATAATATCGCTATTTTTTTCGCCTCGCGTTTTGATTAAAACCACACGCGGGTCTTCTTTGAATTGCTGAATTGTGGCATCCCCTAAGCCCAGCTCCCTGAGTGAATCTCTTATGGTATCCAAAGGTACCAAAGACCTAAAGCGATATTCCTGGATTTGCCCCCCAGCAAAATCAATACCATAGGCATCTCTTCCCTTACTAAAAAATGCCAGCAAACCCGTAATAATTACTAATAAGGAAAGGGTGTAAAAAATTCTACGTTTAGCAATAAAATCAAATTTAGTCTGTTTAATTAACTTAAGCATCGGCAAAGATCTTACCCAACCAATATTAATAAGTATCTCTAGAATCGTACGCGTAACTACAACCGCCGTAAACAGACTAGCAATAATGCCGATGGTTAGGGTAACGGCAAAACCGCGGATAGGGCCGGTACCAAACTGAAATAAGAGAAATGCCGCAATTAAAGTAGTAAGATTAGAATCAAATATAGCACTAAAGGCCTGACGATAGCCATTCGCTACTGCCGTACGTAGCGGCCTTCCACTCATCAATTCTTCGCGTATGCGCTCATTTATAAGGACATTGGCATCTACCGCCATGCCTAAAGACAAAATTATACCCGCAATGCCGGGAAGAGTCAAAGTAGCAGAAGTCCCAAATAATACTGGTAACATTCCCAATAACCCTAAGATGATCAGTAAATTTAAGATAAGCGCAATATCCGCAATAATTCCGGCAATAAGATAATAAACGGCCATAAAAAGAATAACTAAAGCCCCGCCAATGACACTTGCTTTAATACCTCTATTTATGGAATCCTGGCCTAAACTTGGACCAACCGTCCTCTCCTCTTCTATATACATCGGTGCAGGCAATGCCCCTACCCTTAATATCAGGGCTAAATCCTGCGCCTCTTCCATACTGAATCTACCCGTAATCACCGCCTCGCCTGAGGGTATGGGTTCTTTAATCACGGGTGCGGATTGAACCTTACCATCCAAAACAATGGCTAATCTCCTACCTACATTATTAGCAGTGATTTGTGCGAATTTTTTCGCGCCTTCAGGATTAAATTCTAAAGCTACAACCGGCTCATTAAACTGGCTGGCATCGGAACGCCACATTGCAGAACGCAAACTCTCACCAGTTAAAACTGCCTCCTTTTCTAAAAGCAGGAGCTCACCTTCTTGTGTGCGTTTTAGCTCAAAACCTATAGGAACATTACCCTCTTCTGCCTGTTTTAATTTCTCTAAATCTAAAGATACAAGCTTAAACTCTAAGAGGGCGGTCTTTCCGATGATATCCAGTGCCCTTTGTCGCTCGGAAATTCCCGGTAACTGCACAACAATTTCATCTTCGCCCTGCATTTGTATAGAAGGTTCGCTGACGCCAAATTCATCAATGCGGTTACGGATAACCTCTAACCCCCTCTCCACTGCATCCCGCTTTTCTTCAGGGCGAAATTTAGTCGTATCTACCTTAAGCACAAGATGCATCCCGCCCTTTAGATCTAAACCCAGATTAATTCTTTTGTTAAGGGGGAAGGTAAAATATATCGCGACCGCGATAACCCCCAGAATAAAAATGCTTTTATAAATAAGTCGTCTTTCCATAATTACTTAAGAAGAGGTATTTTTCTTATAGGCAACAGAGTTCTTCTCAATTTCTATCTTTACATTATCGTCAATTCTTAAGATTACAGTTTTATCTTTGACATTCACAATGGTGCCATGAATACCGCCAACGGTAACCACCTCATCATTTTTACTTAAACTGCTTAACATCTTCTGATGCTCCTTTTCTTTTTGTCTTTGCGGACGGATGATTAAGAAATAAAAGATAAAAAAGATAAAGACTAAGGGGAAAAGATTCAAAAATGGATTAACTGCCTGTTGCGCTGGCATCCTTAACCTCACTTTCTCTTTGCAGACGCTTAACCAGATTCTTAACCGTTTGCGAAAGTTGCGCACCATTTTTTTGCCAATAACTCAAACGCCCTAGATCTATTTTGATTGTCTTCGTTAAGGGATTATAAAATCCTAGTTCTTCAATAAACGAACTATCCCGACCTCTTCGTGCATCAAAGACTGTAATCCGAAAATGTGGTCGCTTTTTGGGACTCTTACCAATTCTCCTTAACCGAATACGTACTGCCATTTAGCTTACCCCCTTTTATTTAAGTATTGCCTCAATTAATGCCTTTGCTTTGTTCACCGATTCAAAATATTCTTTTTCTGGATGAGAATCCGCAACAATACCGGCACCGGCCTGGACATAGGCGATACCATCTTTAATAATTATTGTCCGAATGGTAATGCATGTATCCATATTGTGTGAGAAGCTGAAATAACCCACACAGCCCGCATAAGGACCGCGCCGGATATTTTCCAATTCATCGATAATCTCCATCGCGCGAATCTTTGGGCTACCGGTTACTGTTCCTGCAGGAAAGCAAGCGGCCAAACAATCGTAGATATCGTAACGTCTATCCAGAATGCCTTTTACCTCGCTGACTAAATGCATTACATGAGAGTACCTTTCTACCTTCATAAACTCACTTACCTCTATACTTCCGCTCTTACAGACCCGACCCAAATCATTTCTGCCTAAATCTACCAACATAATATGTTCTGCCTTTTCTTTGGAGTCACTGAGGAGTTCATTTTCTAACCTTTTATCCTCTTTTTCATCTTTGCCTCGCGGGCGCGTTCCGGCAATGGGACGACTACAGACAATTCCCTCTTCACAACGCACAAGCATTTCCGGTGATGAACCAATTAATACTACATCCTTTAATTTTAAGAAAAACATGTACGGTGAAGGATTAAGTCTTCTTAAATCACGATAGATATCAAAGGCTGGTTTTTTTACCTTTAATTTAAATCTCTGGGATAAAACCACCTGAATAATATCTCCGGCTCTAATATAATCTTTGGCTTTTAAAACTATCTTCTTAAACGCGGATTTTTTAAGATTAGAGCTAATAAGGGGTTTTTGATGAAAAGGCGTGGTTTTTAATTTTGTCTTAGGTGTGGGTTTAAGGATTTCTCGGTGTATGGAGTCTACCTTATTAATTGCCCGATGGTAAATTTTGACCAAAGAGCCCTTTGAAATCTTCTCCTTAGGCAAAATCACGTTGTTTACAATCTTAATGCTATGTTTGGAATGGTCAAAGATAAGCAGGGTATCAGTGAGCATAAAGACTGCATCATTTAATTTTAAGTCATCGGGATTTTTATCCGGTATCCTTTCAAAAAATCTTACCATATCGTAACCAAAATAACCTACTAATCCGCCATAAAAACGGGGTAGCCCTTGAATCTCTGCGGCCTTAAAATCCTGCATCAGTCTACGGATTTCATCTAATGGCGTCTTGGGGATAGGGTAACGCTGGTGTCTTCCTTTTTTAGGATGGGTAATCTCAATAAATTTATCCTTACTTTTAATAATCAAAGAGGGGCTACTGCCTAAGAATGAATAACGCGCAACCTTCTCCGCTCCCTCCACCGATTCAAGTAGAAAGGCATAATCATCTTTTTTAAGTTTTAAAAATGCCGAGACCGGTGTATCTAAATCAGCATTAATTTCTTTATAGACCGGAACCACATTTGCCTCTCGGCAGAATTTTAAAAAATCTTTTAGCGCTGGATAATACATCAAATTATCTTTCTATAAAAACAGGTTCTATTGCCTGTATGACAGGCAACCCCTACTTGCCTGACTTTAACTAAAAGCGCATCCATATCGCAATCGTAGGCAATAGATTTAACAAACTGACAATTGCCCGAGGTAGCCCCCTTAACCCAATAAACTCTGCGCGAACGCGACCAAAAACAGGTCCTACCCAATTTTAAGGTTCGTCGCAGGGATTCTTTATTCATATAGGCAAGCATTAAAACCTCATTTGTCTTATAGTCCTGGATTATTACGGGAATTAAACCCCTTCTGTCAAATTTCAGACTACCCAGATTAAACCTTTGCTTTTTCTTCATAAGCGCACCGGAATATTTTTACTTCTTAAATATTCTTTTATCTGCCTTATTGTAAGTTCCTGATAATGAAAAACGGAAGCAGCCAAACTTGCATCCGCCTTTGCCTTTAAGAAGACATCAGAAAAATGCTCTAATTTTCCCGCACCACCGGAAGCAATTACCGGAATATTTACCCTTTGCGTAACCCTACGCGTAAGCTCCAAATCATATCCATCTTTAGTGCCGTCATAATCCATACTCGTCAAAAGTATCTCACCGGCTTTACGTCTGGCCACCTCCTCTGCCCATCTAACCGCATCTAATTCCGTAGGTGTTCTTCCTCCATTTATATAGACCTGCCATCTTTTGCTCTGGGGACTGGTACGTTTGGCATCAATTGCTACCACGATACACTGACTACCAAACCTTTCTGCCGCCTCATTAATTAAATCCGGACATTTTACCGCTGCAGTATTAATGGAAACCTTATCTGCTCCGGCATTGAGAAGCTTACGGATATCACAAATATCACTTATCCCTCCGCCAACAGTAAAGGGCATAAAGATATTCTCCGCGACGCTTTTTACTAAATTGATTAAGGTCTTTCTTTTCTCAAAACTGGCAGTAATATCCAAGAATACCAACTCATCTGCCTCTTGTGCCTCATATGCCCGGGCAACCTCCACGGGATCTCCGGCATCGCGTAGATTTAAAAACCTTATCCCTTTAACCACCCTGCCTCCCTTGATATCAAGACAGGGAATGATTCGTTTGGCTAACATCCCAATTTTATTTAACCTTTTTATAGAGATATTCCTTCAATAAATTCCAGGTGGCTTTACCTACCTTTCCATCAACTACTAAATTATTTGCCCGCTGAAAGGCCATGATTGCGTTACGAGTTTGCCTACCCATCTTTCCGTCAATCTCTCCGGGGTCAAAACCGGCATTTCTCAGTGCAATCTGAATCTGTCGGATATTTGGCCGGGATTTCACCTCACCAATAACCCTTCTTTTGGCAAGATTATTCTCTAATGCCTCTTTTTCTTCGCTGAGCTTGGTGAGGGTATATCTTAAAGCGCTGATTTCTTCATCTTTGTTTTCTATCTCGGCCTTGAGAACAGAAATTTGATTCTTTAGACTTTGAATCTCCAATTCCTTTTGTTTGCGTGCGGTAGCGCAACCCGCCAACACAATAACGCAATAACCTAATAATAACGCAATAACCAGTTTTCTCTTCATTTTCTTAGCCTCCTTTCTACCCCCACTTCAAGGCCTCTGCTAAAGTAAATCTACCCTCATATAAAGCCTTGCCAATGATTATACCCTTAAGCCCTTTTTTTTCCAATAACTTTAGTTTATAGATATCCTCTAAACTACAGATCCCCCCTGA
>JAMWCK010000127.1 GCA_023819625.1 Candidatus Omnitrophota bacterium
TGTGCCATTTTATAAGTGGCCTGCCGGATCTTCTCTAAGATATTCTGGGACAAACTGTAAGGAGGAATAGCCATGGCTGAATCTCCCGAATGAATCCCTGCTTCCTCAATGTGCTCCATAATTCCACCGATAACAAAGGTTTCTCCATCGCCGATTAAATCTACATCTACCTCAATCGCATCCTCTAAAAATTTATCAATTAATACCGGGTGCTCACCAGAGACCTCCGCTGCCTCCCTGATAAATTTCTCTAAACTTGCCTCATCATAAACAATCTCCATTGCCCGACCACCTAAGACATAGCTTGGCCTGACTAATACCGGATAGCCAATTTTTTTGGCTACTTCTTTGGCCTCGGCAAAGGTAAAGGCGGTGCCATTATCCGGCTGTAATAAACCCAACTTTTCTAACATCTGCTTAAAACGCTTTCTGTCCTCGGCAACATCGATATTGTCCGCGGTTGTGCCTAATAAATTCACCCCTGCCTTGCGCAAAGGAACTGCTAAGTTTAATGGCGTCTGCCCACCAAACTGCACAATCACCCCCAAAGGTTTTTCTACCTCAATGATATTTAAGATATCTTCTAGGGTAAGGGGCTCAAAGTATAATCTATCGGAAGTATCATAATCAGTGGAGACGGTCTCTGGATTACAATTAATCATAATGCTGTCAATGCCTTCTTCGCGCAGGGCATAGGCAGCATGGCAGCAGCAGTAGTCAAATTCAATCCCCTGGCCAATTCGATTCGGACCACCGCCTAAAATTACTACTTTCTTATTCTTACTTGGCCGGGCCTCATCCATTGTCTCATAGGTAGAATAAAAATAGGGTTGCCGTGCGGAAAATTCTCCCGCGCAGGTATCTACTAATTTATAAACTGCCTTGACATTGTTTCTTTTTCTAAACTCGCGCACCTTCTCCTCCTGGGAATTTAAAAGCCAGGCCAGTTGCCGGTCAGAAAAGCCGTTTTTCTTTGCCTGAATTAACAAATCTATGGGTAAATTAATTTCCTGCGTAGAGTTTTTTGTGCGGAATTTCTTGATTTTTTCTTCCATCTCTACCAGCTCTTTCATATTATCAATAAACCAGCGGTCAATTTTAGAAAGGGCATAAATCTCATCTATACTTAATCCCGCCTTAAGGCCATAACGGATATAGAATAATCTTTCATCGTTAGGGATGCGGATTTTATCTTTAATTAACTTAAGCAGTCCATTATCGGGATGTTTTAGTTGCTCGTCAGTAATCTTGTCTTTTCCGTCGGCACCAAAACCAAAGCGCGAGATCTCAATCGAGCGGATTCCCTTTTGTAGTGCCTCTTTGAAATTCCGGCCAATGGCCATTGCCTCCCCCACAGCCTTCATTGAGGTATTAATTACCCGCTCCGCACAGGGGAATTTCTCAAAGGTAAAACGACAGATTTTAAAAACGCAATAATCAACTGTAGGCTCAAAGAAGGAGGTGGTTTTGCCGGTAATCTGATTTAAAACCTCTGGTAAGGTTAAACCCACGGCTAATTTTGTCGCGACTCTGGCAATAGGAAAACCGGTGGCCTTGGAGGCCAGGGCAGAAGAGCGCGAAAGCCGCGGATTGACCTCAATAATCACAATCTCACCATTTGTGGGATTTTGCGCAAACTGGATATTTGCGCCTCCTGCGGTAATTCCTACTCGCCGGATAATTTTTTTACACAGGTTGACGAAATTAATGTATTCCTCGGCAGTCAATGTCTGGCTGGGGGCAACCACCATACTATCTCCAGTATGCACACCCATCGGATCAACGTTTTCCATAGAGGTAATGATAATCACATTATCCTGACAATCCCGCATCACCTCAAATTCAATCTCCTTCCAACCCAGGACAGATTGCTCCACTAATACCTGATGCACGGGAGATGTCTTAAGACCCTTGGCAAGGAAGTTTTTTAATTCTTCTTTGTTGTAAACCGTTGAACCTCCCGAACCACCTAAGCAATATGCCGGTCTTAAAATCAAGGGAAAACCGATGCCCAAGCCAATCTTCATTCCCTCTTCAATAGTAGTAGCACTCCCGCTTTTGGGCACATCTATACCGATCTCCATCATCGCCTGCTTAAAGAGCTCACGGTCTTCAGCACAGGATATCGCTTCAACGGACGCACCTATAGATTCTACGCCATACCTTTTCAAAATTCCCTCTTTCATTAAAAAGAAGGCTAAGTTCAAACCTGTCTGTCCACCCAACGTAGGCAAAATCGCATCGGGTCGCTCCTTGGCAATAATTTTCGCAACCATCTCTACGGTCAACGGTTCAATATAGGTAACATCCGCCATTCCCGGGTCAGTCATAATTGTGGCCGGATTAGAGTTGACGAGAACGGTAAAATAATTTTCTTCCTTTAAGGCCTTGCAGGCCTGGGAACCCGAATAATCAAACTCACAGGCCTGACCAATAACAATTGGGCCTGAGCCAATGATCAAAATTTTTCGGATATCCTTTCTGCGGGGCATTTATCTTACCGCGTTTAAAATTTTGATAAATTTTTTAAATGCCGGGTGGATCTCATTAAATCCGGGACTGAGAGGATAATACTCTACACCCAGAAGTTTCAATTTCTTGCTTTCTATTTCTTCTATACTGCGGTCATTTAAGTTATAGGCAATAATCTTGATATTTTTGATTTTACTTAGTGTATCCGGATCTATCATCCAGGAGTGATTTTGTGTCGTAATCTCTGCCTTATAGGAACCCGGGGTATATATCGGGTAATTGAGGCCGTGATGACCTAATTTCATCTTGATAACCTTTGCCCCTAAGGCTTGCGCTAAGACTTTGCATCCAGTAGAGATACCCATTATCGGGATTTTGCCGATTAAATTCTTTACCTCGGCAACAACTCCTTCTAAACCAGGATCTTCTTCTGGACCACCGCAGATAATCAATCCTGTGGCTTTCTGCTTGAGTATCTCCTTGGCGGTTGTAGAATAAGGTAGAATTACCAAAGATCGCCCTAATCT
>JAMWCK010000128.1 GCA_023819625.1 Candidatus Omnitrophota bacterium
TATAAGCTTAGAAGCAATCCAGAAAGGAATAAAGACGATAGGAAAATAAACTAAAGCAAATATGCCAGCGCGGGTGAGAACGATGTTGATGTCGAGGAGATGGTGTTTGACGATGGCGTAGGTAGTTATACCGGCCCAGGTAATAAGCAGAAGATCATGTGGAATCGGTTCTTTGTGAATATAAGCGGCAGCAAGGTGTAATATCCCCCCTCCAAGTGCAATAAAGAAACCGAGGAACAGATATTTTAACTGGTTTTTTCTGTATCCGGTTGCATGGTGGGAGGTAATAAATATTTGGTAAATAGCATAAGGACATAGGATGCCAAAGAATAAAATGAAAACCGGATATAAAATACCGGGAATTACTGCAGAATAAGGAAAACGGCGGATTATACCTTTAATAAAATTAGGATTAAAGAGAGCCGCTAAGAACAATATTGAAATTAAATAAAAACTTCTTATTATATCTTTCTCTATCTTTCTTTTGTCTATCTCAATCATTACAAATACAAAATGGAAAAAAGCAGATGGTGTAAACACCGCAGCGATATAAGTAAGTCTTCCATAAAGTAACGCTTTTTCATCTGTAGGGGCGATGTAAGTCAAAAAAGGAAAAAGACACCATAATCCTATTAAAATACTTGTAAGAGAGAAAGTTTGGTTTAAAATTTTTCTTGTTCCTTGAAGATAGACAAAAATACCCAAACTTATACAAATAATAACAGCCAATAAAGAACTTATAGCATAGAAATTCAAAATCTCCTCCTTTTAACTACCTGTTTTCTGGTTAGACTAATTCCTTGAAGATGGGTGGTTTTCTGCCAAACATAATTCATTTCACCAAAAGGGCCACCGGTTTTCCTAATTCCACCCTGCGCAGGAAGATAATAAGAAAAATCCACATGTCTTGAATTTATTCTCAATAATCCACTCTCTAAATATTTTATAAACTTCCTTATATAAGTATAAGAACTAACCCAAGCTGAAACCCTTAATCCATATTCGTTGAGGTCCGCTATATTTATCATCTTATTAAATATTACTTTATCTTTGGCTTTTCCCTGCTTATCAGAACTTACTTTTATTATTGGTAACAAAGGAAAAAAATTTTCGTCTCTTACACACTTCAAATCAAATGCCTTTTTATCATCTTCAATTACAATTACTGTGGGTTGAATGTATATACCATTTTGATCTATATTGCCTTTGTAGTCTATTCGACTCCCTCCACAGAGTAATTTTGCCCCCTTTTCTAACGCATCATTCAAAAATTCAAAAAATTTATCGATACCCATAACAGGTGACAAATAAGTCTCTTCATCAGAAGGTAGTCCTACTTTTAAATTTTTTACTTTTTCTAAAAATTTGGGTATAAATTCACCATAGATATCTTCGTGGATAATAATCTTTTTAGGTACCATGCAAATTTGTGTAGATCCTAAAAATGCATCTAACGCGGACGCTAATGCTCCCTCAAGATCGCAATCTTTCCAAATAAATAACATATCATTTCCCGAAAGTTCAAGGATTGGCTTTTTATTTGCCTCAAATATTCCTTTTCCTATCTCTAAGCCTTTCCGGCTGTCACCAATATAAAAAATATCATTTACATAAGGGCTTAGAAGCCATTCTTTTGTTATTTTTTCAGAATTCCCCAATACAATATTTAAACTTCCCTTAGGAGCACCATTTTCTTCTAATGCCCTGTTAACAACTTCTTTCCAAAGAAAAATAGCAAATAGCGGTAATTTTAAAGGAGGTTTAATAATTAAGGTATTTCCGCCTAATAAGGCAAAAGCCGCCCCCAAAGAACTGGTTGGAGCATTTCGCGGTGGATTCACACAAACTACACCGTCAGGCTTACGTGCCCAATAAATTGTTTCTCCATCGATATATCCAACTTCTTTCCATAATTCATTTTTAAACAAATCTAATGATTCTTTACAAAAAGATCTCTCCATTCCAGAAAATTCCCACTCTGCCAATTTACGGGGATGGCCTTCTATAATTAATAATTTAATCAGCTCTTCTTTCTTCTGGATAAGATACTTATGTATATCATAAAGAATCTTCCTTCTTTTAGCTACTGGAAAATAGCGGAATACCTTACTTGCTTTGTACGCGGATTCAATTGCCTTTGAGTTTGTATCTTCTTTGCCCACACAATACTTAGCAAATATATATTCATTTGCTTCTGGAGAGTCCTCAAAAATTTTACCCATCTTAAGTTGTGTTAGAATCCTAAATGTTGTCTTAAAATCGCTTATGTATTTATCTGCGTAAGGGAAATATTCATAAACTTCTGTATCAAGGTCTTTCCCATCAATTAAAAGAGTAAACTTTTCCATTTAGCCAATTGTCTTTTTGATTATTTTTAAGAATTCCTCATTATCAAATGGTTTGTATAAGTAATCCGTTACTTCTAAGTCCATTGCTGTCTGATATTTGTCTAAATCCGCATAGCCAGTAATTATGACTTCGGGAATTAATTTTTTATCTTGGTTCTCTAAGTATGCGCGGATCTCTTTTATCGTCTCAATACCATCTAACTGGGGCATCCTTACGTCAGCAATGATGAGATCAAAATCTATCTCTTTTACCTTCTCTATGGCCTCCCTCCCGCTCTTTACAATCACAGCAACGTAACCTTCTTTCTTTAATAGTTTCTGTAAACTCTTTGTTACAATCTCCTCATCATCTACCACCAGAATCTTCTTTGCCATCTTCTCTTGCCTCCTGTGTCTTTTAGTTTAACATAACTCTTAAAAATTGAGAAGTTCTATCTTTACCCCTTCCCTCTGTAGAGGCCTTGGTGGTGGTGAAGGGAGCAAAGATAGAGGAGAGTTTCTCCTTGCTTATCCCATAGCCATTGTCAGAAAAGACCATCCTTATAAAATCCTGATTGGGTGTTTC